>SKHH01000238.1 GCA_007117055.1 Lishizhenia sp.
AATGCTGTTTACTATTTAATTATCAATGGTGAAATGGGAGATAATAGCCCAGCAGAAGGAATTGTGGACATCTCTATTAGTGGAAGTGCAGTGGATTATAATCCTTACATTTACATAAGTACTCTTTCCACGGAGATTTGTGCTGGAGAGCCTACTTCAATTATTGCAACCATAGAAAATTGTAATGCGCATCAGCCCATTATGTGGTATGCAAATGGTGTTTTAATTGGTTCAACAGCTAGTAATGTATTAGAAGTAACAGATTTAGAGGATGGCGCTATTGTCACAGCCGAGGTCTTTTGTGAAGAAACCTGTGCTGGTGAATTAATAAGTAACGAATTAGAATTTTCGGTAATTTCTTTTGATGTGGATGCAGGTCCCGATGCGGAGATTTTTCAAGGCGAATCCGTGCAGTTACAAGGGTCTTCTTCATTGCAAGACGGGGATGTTTTATGGGATCCAACGATAAATATCAGTGACCCTACTTCTTTTACACCAACCGTTTCTCCGGAGGAAACAACGATTTATTATCTGACCGTAAGTGATGGTACGTGCACATTAGTTGATTTTTGTACAGTTACCGTAAAAAGTGACTTGGTAATTCCCAATACTTTTACGCCCAACGGCGATGGGGTGAATGATACGTGGGAAATTTTAGGAATAGAAAAATATCCTGATTGTTTTGTGCAAATATTTGATCGTTGGGGGCAGCTGGTATTTCAAACTACGGGTTATCCACCCAGTCAATTTTGGGACGGAACGAGTGCTAACGGACGAGATTTAGCGCCTTCTGCTTATTATTATGTTATTAATCTTCGTGATCCTGAATTTCCTGATCCGTTAAAAGGGCATGTTTCCATTGTAAGATGAGTTTCTTGCGACACATAGCGGTAGTGGTATTTATTAGCTTAAATATGCAAGTGATTGGCCAGCAAATCACACAGTATTCGCAATGGGCATTTAATCATTTTGCTATCAATCCTGCGCTCGCTGGAATCAAAAATTGCTTAGATGTTCGTTCTGGTTACCGTATGCAGTGGGCAGGGTTTGACGGAGCTCCAAATAGTGGTTTATTTACTATAAATGCTCCACTTAATAAAAAACAAAAAAAGTACAACTCCTCTTTTCACGGCCTTGGAGCCAAAGTGGAACACGATGTTTTTGGCAACTTCAATAATTTTGCGCTGTCTTTTGCTTATGCATTGCATTTTCCGTTAGAGAAAGGAAAACGTTTGAGTTTTGGTCTTTCGGCAGGTTTTCAGCAGTTTGGTTTTGATCACACAAAAGCAACGACCATTGATCCCGATGCGGCAGTGGCTCAATCTGCAAATATGTTTCTTATTCCATTGATTGGAGCAGGAGGATGGTATCACACCGAAAACTGGTTTGTTGGAGCAAGTATTGATCAATTGGCGCGAAATAGATGGAGTGACATTGGGTTTACTTCAAGATTTCAGTTGCACACGATGTTAACAGCTGGGGCTAAAGTTGGATTAGAGAACAATATTACTTTGCTTCCTTCAATGTTAATGCGAATTCCACCTGCAGGACCGGCGAGTTTAGACCTTAATCTAATGGTCGATTTTGGCAACTTTTTTATGACAGGACTCGGCTACCGAAACGTGGATGCAGTTATCGCCTTTTTTATGTTTAAAATGAATAAGTTTACCATAGGTTACAGCTTTGATTTTATTACATCAAATATTCAAGGAGGGAACTTCAATACCCACGAAATCTCCTTGTCTTTTAATACGTGTAGAACACCGAATAAAGACGCGAACGCTTGTCCATTGTTTGAGTAAAGTCCTTAGAAAAACGCTCGAACCTCCACTCCTCCTGCATGGATGGCATCATTATCTTCCGATTTTCGTCCGTTATATTGAACGCTGATTTGTAGGTTTTTAGAGATACTGCGTTGGTAACCTAAATTCCATGTAAAGTTAAGTCCGGGTCTAAGGGATTCAAGCATTTCAAAAGCAAGGGCATTGTTTTGAGGTCCATCATAGTCGATGCGTACCGCATTTATTCCACCTTGCAAGCTGCCTTTTTCTGCTTGGTTGTACTTTAGTTGCAAACCAAAATCTTGAATAATTGCAACTTCTCCTCCAAGTTGCGGGGTGTTTTCTTTGTTTTCTTGTCTGTAGTCGAAAGAAATTCGAAAGGTAGTATTGGGTTGATAAATGATTGAAGGCTGCATTTTAATGTACTGAATTAAGAAGTCCCTGCCGGTTGTATAGTCGGCCTCGGAACCTCTTTCTCCAATTTCACCTGTTGAAGTAAACGTAAACTTCTTTTGAATGTTCCAGCGTAGATTTAATTGGTGAAATTTAGTTGTTCTACCATCAAAACCATTGGCTAAAAGTACTTTTGATCCTACATCGGAGAAGGTGTAATCCGCTCCGAAAATTGAGTTGGTTCGATTGAAATAAATGGTATTTCTCACGGTTGAATTAAAACTCAAAAGGTTTGTATCGGCTATTTCTCTTGAGCCAGGATTGAAGCTGCTGGCATCCTGAATATTCGTTTTTCGGGCAATTCTTAAACGCGCTTGATTGGAGAATCGTGAAAGTAATTTTTTAACCCCTTTTTCATTTGACCAAATGCGTTCAGGTCTCCAAAAAACACTTTGGTTGAACTCATTAGAGTATGTTCGTTCGTAATCATTGGTGGGGGTGAAAACACGAATGTAATTGGCTTGATCTGGAAACTGGGCGACTTCAAACTCATTCAAATCTTTAATTCCATC
>SKHH01000269.1 GCA_007117055.1 Lishizhenia sp.
AACGGTTTTGTAAAACAGTACTTCATAGATGCAAATAGCCTAAAATAAACACATTAATCGTCAAGTCTTTAGATAATGTTAAGGTTGTATGCCTTATAATATAGGGTGCGAAACTTGAGTAGTATAAAAAACCGAATCACTTCTATATCACTCAATAATTTCAACGAATTGATGCAACATGAAGTATTCGATATATTCGCTTCACAAAAGTGAAGTGTAAAAGAAAAGGTGAATCTTAAAGATCCACCTTTCTGCGCTAAACTATACTACAAAAAAACTACACTATTTGTAGTGACTAAATGAAAACATCCCATAATAGGATGGGTCTAGGTGATAAATATTTCTAATTCAACTTTATTTTTATTACCTTCGTTTTCAAAGATAAGACATTGCTGCTAATGAAATGCTCTAAATGAACGAATGGTAGGTTTGAATGAAAGTTTGACGGTTTTGAGCCATTTTTAGGTAATTTCAACAAAGTCTGGCCATCGAGTCATATAGTTAATAAAAACATCACTTAACCCTTCTTTTCTTAGATGATTTTTTGAAACGGGTGTAGGAATTGTAGTAAAATCTTTATCACTTATCGCTTTTTTCGGAAAATCATGGTGTAAAATGGCACTTCTACCTATCGTAACGAAATCAACTTTATGGGAAAGGATGTTTCGAACATCTTCAGAACTTCTAATGTTACCAGCCACTGTCAAGCGTACATTGTTTAAATCTAATTCTGTAAAATAATCTAATAAAAGCTTATCGCTTGAGTTGTCTTCTGGGAGTTTAAAGCTATCCCATAGTGATATGTCTAAAAAATCTATTTGGTTCATATCGTTTAAACGTTGACACAATTCTTGAATTTCATTGAGCTCCATACCAAACCTTTCTGGCGACAACCTAACTCCTAGTAGAAAATTATTTCCGCATGTTTCTCTTACACCTTCAATTATTTCTATTATAATTCTTGACCTGTTCTCCAAATTACCACCATATTGATCCGTTCGCTGATTAATAGTTTGACTTAAAAACTGAGATAAAATATAGCCGTGAGCTCCGTGAATTTCAACGCCATCATAACCCGCTTCTTGTGCACGTTGAGCAGCTGCTATAAAATCTTGAATTAACTGTTGAACTTGGATTTCTGTCAACCCTCTTGCTTTGTGTTTTTCATTATCACTAGGGCATAGGGGAAAACCTGAAATTAATTCTTTTGGAGAACGCATGCCAGCATGATGGAGCTGAACAACTGCCAACCCCGCATGTTTTTTTATTTCAGTCGCTAATTTTCTATGTCCTTCGATGTGAATATCTGAAAAAATACCAAGTTGACCAGGAAAGCCTTTACCATTTTTGCTAACATGAGATGCACAGGTCATGACTAATCCGAAACCACCTTTTGCACGCATAGTTAACCATGTAAACTCTTTATCGGACAACGTGCCGTCTTCATTACTTTGTTGGTTGGTTAATGGAGCCAACATAAATCTGTTTTTCATTTTATGTCCAGATTTAAAACGTATTACATCATTAAACGCTTTCATAAGTATATTTTTGATAAGTTGTTATGAACAAAAAAGGTTGCCAAATATGACAACCTTGTAATAGTAAATAATTTACGAGGATTAATTTCCTGCAGCTTCTTCTGCTCTTTTTTTATATTCTAATGCTTTCTCTGTGTTTCCAGCTTTTCTGTGAACTTGGAATAAAACTTGTAATACTCCTGCGTTTTCAGGATCTTGCTCAATATAAACCTCAAGAGGATCTATAGCTTTAGTATACATTTCTTCACTTTTAGCAACTGTTTCATCATATCTGGGGTCATTAAAATCCATTTGATTTGCTAAAACGGTTAATTTTTCACCTTTACCTAAATACAATACACCTAAGTTATAAGCAGCATCGAGATTCTTAGGATCTAACTCTAATGCTCTAGATAAATTTTTCTCCGCTTTTTCATACATTTCTTCTGACTGCTCAGAGATAGAAGAAAAATTAGGATCTGAATTATCCATTCCTTTCAACATTCCTGCAAGTTGATCTCCGGAACTCAAAAATATTGATCCCATTGAAGTGAATAAAACAACGTTTTCTGGATCAGCTTCAATAGCAGCGTTGAACAACTCCTCTGCTTTCTCCATGTTTCCCTGCTCTAATGCGATATTAACTCCTTGAATAATTATTTCAGTATTCTTTGGGAAAAATTCTTGAGTAACATTAATGAACTCTAAAGCTTCATCGTACTCTCCATTATTTTTCATAGTAGCAATAGCATTTTGAGCTGAAACCAATGCGTTATTTTTCATATCTTGATCATCAATATCAATCATTTTCTGTAATTGATATGCTCCAGCGAACCCCGCAAATGCGTTAGCATATTCTTCTTGCTCAAACATCATTGCTCCCATAGTATTCGCCATAGTTACACGCTGATTAATGAAATCTTCTACATCTCTTTTAAACTTTCGATTAGAATGAGCTATTTTGAATGAATTTTCAATCATAGCCATCGTCTCTTCGGATTGAAACTTTTGTAGCTCTTTATTTTCTGGAACACTTGAAAGCTCTACTAATCCGAAGTGAATCACTGCATTATAATAATGTGCTTTGGGTTCGTCTTTTGTAGATTCGTGTTCCATTGCTGGATCAATGTACTCTTTCGATTTTAATAAAACCTCTTTTGCTTCATCGAATTTTTGCATCATAAAGGCTGGACCATACTTTTTGTATTCTACAGCTGCTGATACTACATTACTGTTTTGCGCGTTCAAACTCATCGAAGTGATTAATACCCCTCCAATAAGTGCTAATTTTATTCGATTGTATTTCATAACTTATAACTTATTTGTTTTTTTATTCATTAATTGGTGAGTCATTATCATTTTCCGTGCCAATGTTTCCGTTTTCAGGCAAATTTTCGTTATTCATATCTTCATTGAATTCCTCTTCTTCGTCTGATTTTGGAACTTTAGCTACAGCAGCTATTTCACCTCCTTTCTTCAAGTTAATTACTTTAACACCTTGAGCTGCACGACCCATAACACGAATTTGATCTACGTGAGTACGTATCGTAATACCTGCTTTAGTAATGATCATTAAATCGTCATCGTCTGTAACGTTTTTAATGGCTATTAAGGCACCTGTTTTCTCTGTAACATTTAATGTTTTTACTCCTTTTCCGCCACGATTAGTTATCCTGTATACAGGTTCTCCAGTTTCTGGATCATTAATATTAGAACGTTTTCCGTATCCATTTTCAGAAACAACTAGAATCGTATTTTCACTTTCTTCTTCAACGCAAATCATTCCAATTACTTCGTCATCAGTTGCGCTCATAGTCACTCCTTTCACACCAATAGAATTCCTTCCTACTGTACGAACTGTTGATTCATTAAAACGAATAGCGTAGCCTGATTTTTTTGCTAAAATAATTTCGTTTTTACCGTTTGTTAATTTAGCTTCTAATAATTCGTCACCGTCATTAATATTAATAGCATTAATACCATTAGTCCGTGGTCTCGAATAAGCTTCTAATTTGGTTTTCTTAATGATACCTTTTTTGGTACACATCACGATGAAATTGTTATTCACATAATCTTCGTCTTTTAAATCTTGGACGTTGATATATGCTTTAATTTTATCATCACTCTCTATGTTTATTAAATTCTGAATAGCTCTACCTTTGGATGTTTTGCTTCCTTCGGGAACTTCAAACACACGCATCCAGAAACATTTTCCTTTTTCCGTAAACACTAACAAATAATTGTGATTGGTAGCTACGAATATAGATTCTAAGAAGTCTTTATCTCTAGTAGTAGAGCCTTTCGACCCCATTCCACCACGATTTTGAACTTTATATTCAGAAAGACTTGTACGCTTAATATAACCCGCATGAGAAATAGTTACTACAACTTCATCATCAGGAATTAAATCTTCAATTCGCATTTCAGATGCACTGTACTCGATAGTAGATCTACGTTCATCTCCATATTTTTCCTTGATGTAAATCAATTCCTCCTTAATGATCTCCATTCTTCTTGTTTCATTAGCAAGAATGTCTTTCAAGTCTTCAATTGTTGCCATCAACTCTTCATATTCAGCACGAAGTTTATCTTGCTCAAGTCCAGTTAATTGACGCAATCTCATTTCAACAATCGCACGAGATTGTAAATCAGAAAGCTCAAAACGCTTCATTAATTTCTCACGTGCTTCTTCAGGGCTTTTAGAGCCACGGATAATAGCAATTACTTCGTCAATATTATCAGAAGCGATAATTAAACCTTCCAATAAATGAGCACGTTCTTCCGCTTTTCTTAAATCAAATTTAGTTCTTCTTACTACAACTTCATGACGAAATTCAACGAATTTCTCAATCATTTGTTTTAAGTTCAGTAAGTAAGGTCTACCATTAACAAGTGTGATGTTATTTACTGAAAATGAAGTTTGTAAAGAAGTGTACTTAAATAGCTTGTTTAATACTACATTTGGTATGACATCGCGTTTAAGTTCATAAACAATGCGCATACCATTTCTATCGGATTCATCTCGAATATCTGAAATCCCTTCAATTTTATGGTCGTTTACCAAGTCAGCCGTTTTCTTAATCATATCGGCTTTATTTACTTGATAAGGAATTTCGGTAACAATGATTTGCTCTCTGCCTGTTTTAGATTCTTCGATTTCCGCTTTAGCACGGATAACAATTCTACCTTTACCTGTTTCAAAAGCTTGTTTTACACCATCGTAACCATATATAATACCTCCTGTCGGAAAGTCAGGAGCTTTAACATGCTGCATTAACTCAGCGGTATCAATTTCTTTGTTATCTATATATGCAGCGATTCCATTAACAATTTCTGTCAAGTTATGAGGAGGCATGTTAGTCGCCATACCAACAGCAATACCGCTAGCTCCATTCACTAATAAGTTCGGAATTTTTGTTGGAAGAACAGTCGGCTCTTGTAAACTATCATCAAAGTTGTTTTGAAAGTCTACAGTTTCTTTTTCCAAGTCAGCTAACATTTCCTCTGCTATCTTACGCAGTCTTGCCTCAGTATAACGCATTGCAGCAGGGCTGTCCCCATCGACAGATCCAAAGTTACCCTGTCCATCCACTAAAGGATAGCGCAAAGACCACTCTTGAGCCATACGCACCATCGTATCGTATACAGAACTATCTCCATGCGGGTGATATTTACCCAATACTTCTCCTACAATTCTTGCAGACTTTTTATGAGGACGATTAGAGTATACACCTAAATCTTGCATACCATAAAGTACACGACGGTGAACAGGTTTAAATCCATCTCTTACATCGGGTAGTGCTCTTGATACAATTACCGACATTGAATAATCAATGTAGGCTGATTTCATTTCGTCTTCAATATTGATCTGAATTATTCTTTCTCCTTCTGCCATATATTACCTTATTAGTTGAATCAATTTTATGACAATTTACAAAGTCATTTAATTTAAAGGGTCGAAAATAATCATTATATCTGAGCTAGATTTAAGAGTTTTTATTAAATTATAAACAAAAAACTGTGTAAAATTGTGAACAACTTTGCTAAAGATTAAAAGAATAGATTGTATCTTTGAGAGATTGAAACTTCCTTTGTAGAAGGAATAGATTAATAGTATGTAATATGGAAGCAAAATTTTCGCCAAGAGTCAAAGATGTTATGGGGTATAGTAGAGAGGAAGCCCTCAGACTTGGTAATGACTATATAGGTGTGGAGCATTTTTTATTGGGTTTATTAAGAGAAGGTGAGGGGTTAGCTGCTCGTTTACTTCATGAGTTCAATATAGATTTCAATCAAATTCGCTCACAAATAGAGACATATTTGTCTCGTTCTGTTCGTTTAAATACGAATACGGATAAAATACCGCTTGTAAAACAGGCAGAAAAGGTTTTAAAAATCACCTATTTGGAGGCTAAAATTTTTAAAAGTGATTTAATTGGAACGGAGCACCTGCTACTTTCTATTTTAAAAGATGAAAATAGTGTTGCTTGCAGAACACTTAATAAATACGGTGTTATTTATGATAATGTTAAAGATGAATTAGAAGCTATGTTAGAAGATCAAAATAATCCAAGAGCCGAATTCCCTGGTTCAACAGATGATGGCGGTGATGCTGGATTTGTTGGAGGAAGTGGTGGTGCTGGTGCACGTAAAAGTAGCGGGGAGCAAAAATCAAAAACTCCCGTGTTAGATAATTTCGGAAGAGACTTAACGAAAATGGCTGAAGCAGATCGCTTAGATCCAATTGTAGGTCGTGAAAAAGAAATTGAACGTGTTAGTCAAATTTTATCGAGAAGAAAGAAAAATAATCCTATATTAATTGGTGAACCTGGTGTAGGAAAAAGTGCTATTGCTGAAGGTTTAGCGCTTCGCATCGTTCAGCGTAAGGTTTCTCGTGTATTGTTCAACAAACGTATCGTTTCTTTGGACTTGGCTTCGCTTGTTGCTGGTACAAAGTACAGAGGTCAATTTGAGGAACGCATGAAAGCTGTTATGGCTGAAATTGAAAAAAATCCAGACATCATTCTCTTTATTGATGAGATTCATACAATCATAGGTGCTGGTGGAGCTAGTGGTTCATTAGATGCATCGAACATGTTCAAACCTGCTCTAGCAAGAGGTGAACTTCAAGCTATTGGTGCAACTACTTTAGATGAATATCGGCAATATATTGAGAAGGATGGTGCTTTGGAAAGACGATTCCAAAAAGTATTAGTTGAGCCAACTACTTTTGATGAGACAATTCAGATTTTGACGAACATAAAGGATAAATATGAAGATCATCACAGCGTGACATATACGCCAGAGTCAATAAAGGCATGTGTGGCATTAACGAATCGCTATATTTCTGACAGACACTTACCTGACAAGGCAATTGATGCTTTAGATGAAGTAGGGTCTAGAGTACACTTGACTAATATTAATGTTCCGCAGGAAATAATAGATATTGAAAATCAAATAGAAGAAGTTAAAGAGCAAAAAAATGATGTAATTAAGTCACAACAATACGAACAAGCTGCTGAGTTGCGTGATTCAGAAAGAAAACTTCAAGATAAATTGGAGTCTGCTAAAACAAAATGGGAAGAAGAAACCAAAAATCATAGGGTTACGGTGACTGAAGAACATGTAGCGGATGTAGTTTCTATGATGACTGGTATACCTGTTCAACGTATTGCAGAAAAAGAAAGTGGTAAATTAGCTAAAATGGCAGCTGAAGTAAAAGGGCAAGTGATCGGACAAGATGATGCTGTTCAGAAGGTTGTTAAGGCTATTCAGCGTAATCGTGCTGGCTTGAAAGACCCCAACAAGCCGATTGGTTCGTTTTTCTTTTTAGGACCAACAGGTGTTGGTAAAACACAATTGGCAAAAGTCTTAGCACGCTATATGTTCGATTCTGAAGAAGCACTCATTCGTGTAGATATGTCTGAATACATGGAGAAGTTTTCAATTTCTCGATTAGTTGGGGCACCTCCAGGGTACGTAGGATACGAAGAAGGAGGACAACTTACAGAAAAAGTGAGAAGAAAACCATATTCTATTGTGTTGTTGGACGAAATTGAAAAAGCGCACCCTGATGTGTTTAACTTATTGTTACAAGCATTGGATGATGGGCATATGACGGATGGTTTGGGTCGCAAAATTGATTTTAAAAATACCATTATTATCATGACTTCTAATATTGGTGCTCGTCAGCTGCAAGATTTTGGAACAGGTGTTGGATTTGGCACTGCTGCGAGACAAGCATCTGAAGAAGACGACCAAAAGAGTGTAATTCAAAATGCCCTTAGAAAAGCTTTTTCGCCTGAGTTTTTAAATCGTATTGATGATATGATTTTGTTTAAACCGTTGGCAAGAGAGAGTATTCATTTAATTATCGATCTTGAATTAGCTCATTTGTATAAGCGAATCAATGATTTGGGGTATACAATCGAAATGAATGACGACGCTAAAGACTTTATTGTAGACAAAGGATACGATGAGAAATTTGGTGCTCGACCACTAAAAAGAGCTATTCAAAAGTATGTTGAAGATCCATTGGCAGAACAAATTATTAATGCAACTATCCAAGAAGGAGATACAATCATTATTAAAATGAATAAAGAAAAAGATGGTTTGGATACTTCTGTGAAAAAAGGCGGTTCCAAAGTGGATAAAAAAGATTCTTGATTTAGAATCCTATTATACTTAAAAAAGGTGTTTTAGTGACACCTTTTTTTATTCTCTAAATATTTTATGATGCTGAAAATAAATAGTTTCAAACTTCCTGTTTTTACACTTCTACTTTCATTTTTCCTTTTGCTGCCTTTGGTCCATGCGGAAGCAAATATGCGTAAGATTCCATCAGAATTATTGGTGAATGGAATAAATAAAAACATTCAAGAAGTTCTTACCTCCGATCCAAATATTAAAAACAAAGTGCAACACCTTTTTAGTTTAAACTTACTGGAGCATGACATGACTCGCTATATTGATGAAAATGCTGATTTTGAAAAGTATTGGAGTATTTATGGTTCTTATTGGTTTGAATTACATTCTAATGACTATGAGGTTCTGATTTTTAATGGATACGCCTTTTTTGATGAATATAAAGAAAAAATAGAGTTGTACATGCAGAATGAAGAAGGAGTCTGGACAAAGTCTCATGCTTCAGACGGGCAAATAATTGGCTTTAAAAAGCATCCGCGAACGAACGAAATAATCCTATATACACATGACTATCCATGTTGTACAAGTGCTAGCCATACACTTCGAACAGTCCGAATGGTTAATGGAATGGTGAAAATAAAAAAACGTTTTTTTCTGGGAAGAGAAAGCGGTGATATGGTAGGCCCATTTTTTCCTGATTATGTACAATTTCCAAATATTTATGATACGCTAAAAAAGAATACAGTAGTTCGTTGGAGTCCAGAAGTGGTAGATAGTTTGGCCTTTGTGGGCAGGACACATAGTAATCGAATAATTACTTTTAACAAAGGAGGGATCTATCAATCCTTATTCAAATTAGATGACTGGGAATACGTGTTACTTTTTAACGGTATGATGTCTACCGAAAGTGATGTGATTCATTACTCTAATTTTACAAACAAACCGATTTATGCCTGGATTAGAAACGTAACTTTAAAAGTTAATGCTTAGAATATGTTATAGCATTAACAACTTTTGAAAGCTATTGATTCTAAAAACACCGCAATAATATAGGATAGTTTCAGATAATTTTTTAACTTCCAACTATGAATCAAATAAAACCATTGACCATATATTCCGCTTCAGCTGGGAGTGGAAAGACGTTTAATCTCGTACAGAAGTATTTGCAGCTTGTTCTTTCGGAAAGTGAAAAATCCGTACTATTTTCGAAAATCATTGCCATGACTTTTACCAATAAGGCAGCATGGGAAATGAAAGAAAGGATTATTCAAGCATTAGATGTATTAGCTTTTTCAGAAAATTTGTCTGAAGAAAACCAAGAAAAAAGACTTGATTTTCTGACGCTTACAAGTGCTAAACTTCAAATGGATCCTGTAAAGGTTCAAGAGCGGGCTAAACAAGTATTAGTAGATGTACTTCACCAATATGAAACGTTTCAGGTCCTCACTATTGATAAATTTAGTCTCCGTCTAATTCGGAGTTTTGCTCGAGATTTAAATATCAATGATGATTTCGAGGTGATTTTAAATGAAGGTGAAATAATAGAGAAAGTCATTGATGAGTTATTATCTAAAATTGGAAATCCAAATTATGACAATGTGACCAAATTAGCGTTGGATTTTGCAAAAAGTAATTTGGCAGATGGGGAGAAGTGGAACTTTCGAAGGCAACTTATTTCCTTTGCTACCGTACTGCGAAAAGAGAATGATCAACAATACATTGCTCTTATATTAAATCAAAAATTCACTCCCGAATTACATGATGATTTACGTGAAAAGTGCAGAGGATTAAAAGCTTCTTTTGAGCGGATTAAAAATGTATTGTTAGACTACTTCAAAAGTTTAAATTGTATAGCTGAAGATTTTCCTCGAAAAAACCAAGGACTCTACGGTTTGTTATCCTCAAAATTATCGGAAACTGGGGTTAACGATGAAATACCTATTAATACATATACTTCTAAAACACTTACAGGAGAACTAATTAAACCTGAACATAATGTACCCCAAACGCTCATCGATGCTACCATACGGTTTTTGGAAGAAGCAAAACCTATTCAAGATCGTTTTTTCGTTGTAGATAATTTGCGGAAAAACTTTCATAATCTTGCATTGCTAAAGTATGTAGCGTCTGAATTAAACGAAATAAAAGAACGAGATAATATTGTTATGATTTCTGAATTCAATAAAATGATTTCAGACCTATTAACTGAGGAAAA
>SKHH01000174.1 GCA_007117055.1 Lishizhenia sp.
GAAAAGCAAATCAAGTCAGTGGTTGGGAATGTATCAGATTTAACGGACACGCTTTTAACCGCTAATTTTAAAAATGCGATTGCTCAGACTACACTCACTATGGAGTCGCTAAATGATGCCCTCGCTGCATCCTCTAGGGGAGAGGGTACACTCGGTAAACTCTTAAATGATGAACAGCTATACGATGAACTGAATAAAACGAATATGAAAATGCAGGAACTGGTGGAAGATATTAAATTGCATCCGGAACGGTACATTCATGTTTCCATGTTTGGCTCTAGGATTAAAGGTGTTCCGCTTACGAAAGAAGAAGAACGGAAGTTAAGAAGTGTTTTAGATACAATACAGTAAATGTTAAAAATTGAATTATGATTTCTATTATTGTTTTTGCTATTTTGTTAATTGTTGGTGGTGGTTTTTTTGCCTACAATGCTGGTAAAATTCGTCGCAATATTTTATTAGGTCGAGACGTTGATCGTTCGGATAACAAGTCTGAGAGATGGAAAATAATGACCTTAGTAGCGCTTGGTCAAAAGAAAATGTTTAAAAAACCGTTACCTGCATTTTTACACTTGTGTTTGTATGTAGCTTTTGTGATTACGCAGATTGAACTAATTGAGATTTTCGCAGATGGTCTTTCAGGGAATCACCGTTTATTTAGAGGTAGTTTAGGAGGGTTTTACACCTTTATGATTTCATTTATTGAGATTTTATCCATTTTGGCTTTCGTAGCGACTTTTATCTTTTTAGCGCGAAGAAATTTGCTTAAAATACCCCGATTCGTAAAAGACGAAATGACGGGATGGCCTAAACTAGATGCAAACCTTATTTTGATTGCTGAAATTATTTTGATTTGTTTCATTTTTATGATGAATGGAGCTGATGAAGTACTGTATAGAAATGGTGTAAGTCACGCTGCTGCTCTTGGGGATAGCTCTTTTGGGTTTACCGTTTCTCAGTATGTTGGTCCTGCTTTGTTTGGAGGGTTTTCGAATGAATCTTTACATATAATCGAACGAATAGGTTGGTGGGGACACATCATTATGGTGTTCTCTTTTTTGAATTACTTACCTTTCTCAAAGCATTTTCATATTTTGTTGGCGTTCCCAAATACGTTTTATTCCAACTTGTTTCCTAAGGGTAAATTCACGAATATGGAAGCGGTGACCAATGAAGTTAAATTAATGATGGATCCTAATGCTGATCCATTTGCAGCGCCTGCTCCAGCGGAAGGGGAAGTGCAACGCTTTGGAGCGAAAGATGTGCAAGACTTAACTTGGAAAAATTTATTGGATAGTTACACGTGTACTGAATGTGGTCGTTGTACCGCTGCTTGTCCTGCTAATCAAACAGGTAAATTACTTTCTCCACGTAAGATTATGATGGATACACGTGATCGATTGGACGAAGTTGGAAAAAATATTGATAAGCATGGAAAAGAGTATGAAGATGGAAAGAGCTTATTAAATGATTACATCACACCAGAGGAATTGTGGGCGTGTACATCTTGTAATGCTTGTGTCGAAGAATGCCCTGTAAATATTGATCCCCTTTCAATTATTGTGGATTTGAGAAGGTACTTAGTAATGGAAGAAAGTAAAGCGCCTTCTGAATTAACGGGTATGTTTACCAATATTGAGAATAATGGAGCGCCTTGGCAGTTTAGTCAAGCTGATCGATTAAATTGGAAAGACGAAGAGTAATGGCTAAGAGTGAATTAAAAGAACTGATTATTGACGGTGAGAAGGTTAGTCCTGTTTTGCCTAGTCATATTAAGAATTATTTAATAGATATCGATGGTACTATTTGCGATGATATTCCTAATGAGGAGCCGGAACGAATGGCTACAGCAAATGTTTATCCTGATGCCTTGAAAACATTGAATAAGTGGTACGACGAAGGGCATTATATTACATTTTTCACCTCGCGCATTGAAGAGCATCGAAAAGTAACAGAAGAGTGGTTGGAGAAACACGGGTTTAACTACCACGGTTTGTTAATGGGAAAGCCCCGAGGCGGAAATTATCATTGGGTGGATAACCACATTGTCCGTGCGACAAGGTTTAATGGTAAGTTTACCGATTTAGTAGAAGAAAAAGTAACGATTCAAGTATTTGAAAAATAAGAGCTATGAGTGGAGTATTGAAAGTGCCAACAATGGCAGAAATGGTTGCAGCTAATGAAGTGCCTGAGATTTTATTTTGGGTAGGATGCGCAGGTAGTTTCGATGATAGAGCGAAGAAAATCACGAAAGCAGTAGTTAAAATTTTGAATAAATGTAATGTTAAATTCGCTGTTCTAGGTGCTGAAGAAAGCTGTACAGGTGATCCTGCTAAAAGAGCAGGAAATGAATTTTTATTTCAAATGCAAGCCATGATGAATATTCAGGTATTGAATGGCTACGAAGTGAAGAAGATTGTTACAGCTTGTCCACACTGCTTTAATACCCTTAAAAATGAGTACCCTGAATTAGGTGGTAACTATGACGTTGTTCATCATACGCAATTAATTCAAGGATTAATTGATGAGGGTAAATTAAAAACAGAAGGGGGAGATACGTTTAAAGGTAAGAAAATAACTTTCCACGACCCATGTTATTTAGGACGGGCAAATGATGTGTATGAAGCTCCTCGTCAAATGCTTCAAAATTTAGATGCGGAACTTGCAGAAATGAAACGTTGCAGAACGAAAGGTCTGTGCTGTGGAGCTGGTGGAGCTCAAATGTTTAAAGAAGCAGA
>SKHH01000144.1 GCA_007117055.1 Lishizhenia sp.
AAGGACTTTGTACTTCCTAAAAAAAATGAAGCATAGCACCTCATATGTATAACGGTTTTCGATGGGAGTAATAAAATCACAATCCATTTATGCTACATTGCTTTCCTATGTGGGGGTGGTGATTGGTTTTGTGACAAGTGCATTGGTATTACCCAAAATTCTTACTCCTGATCAATTAGGATTAACTAAACTGATTGTAGCTGTTACAGGCGTTTTTGCTGGTGTTTTTTCTTTTGGGGTCGCACAACTTCTATTTCGTGCCTATCCCATGTTTTCGGATGACACAAATAAACTAGCTAAGCTTTTTTACCTTTCCATTAAAATAGCTTTTTTTGGTTCGCTTGTAGCACTTCCCTTTTATTATTTTACCACTTTTGATTTATTCAATGTTAAAGAACCAGTGCACGATTTTTCAAAGTCTCATTTCTTTTTATTCGCTGTATTTGTTGTAATTGCTTTTCGTATTCTTTATTTATCACTATTCGGGTATGTTCGCATGTCTGGGAAAATAGTAATCGACACTTTTATTCAAAATATCTTTCTTAAAGCTGGAATTTTGTTAATAGCCTTACTTTTCATTTTTGAAATCGTAACATTTACAGGACTCGTTTATGCTCAGATGCTTCTGTATTTGTTCTTCCCCTTGATTATTATTTTATACCTGATCAATAAAAAAAGTTTACCCAAAATTCCCCGTGGTGTGTCATTTTCACGATTAGAAAAGAAAGAGTTTTTCCAACTTTCTTTGTTTGGGACAATGACTACTGTTGGAAGTTCCTTGTACTTATATTTAGATACCTTAATGGTCAATCATTATTTAGGGGAAGCAGAAGTTGGGATTTATGGAACGTTGTATTTGTTTGGAATCATCGTAATTGTTCCAGCGCGAGGGCTAAAATCGGTGGCTGTTTCCATACTTTCAAAATCTTTCAAGGATGAGCGATTGGAAGAAATTGAAAAGATTTATAAAAAAAGTAGTGCAGTTCTACTTGTAGTTGGAGGTTATATTTTTCTCGGTGTTTATTTAAACCTATACTCTGTATTTGCTTATTTACCAGATGAATTTGCTGTAGGAGGTACCATTGTTTTATTAATAGGTTTAGCTCAAATTACGGATATGGCTTGCGGGGTAAATTATGAAGTCATAGCTTCCTCCAAACATTACAAACTCAATACTTGGTTTATCTTTTTAGGAGCATTAACAGGAATTGCATTCAACATTATTTTCATTCCAATTTGGGGAGTGAATGGTGCGGCTTTCGCAACTTTCGCCTCACTGTCGTTGATCAATTTCGCTCGAATCATAGCTGTTTGGAAATTGTTTGGTATACAACCTTTTAGCTCAGAAACCTTAAAAACTTTTTTATTAATGGGTGCTGTATTCGCTATCGTGTCTTTTATTCCCAACCATGATAACTACATACTAAACCTTTTGTTTAAAAGTGCTTTAATTACCATTTTATACCTCCCGACAGCATACTATCTCAAGCTATCGGAAGATCTCAACGATATGATAAATAAGACGCTGAAACGTTTTTAGGATGTTAAGACCCGCTTTGCTGTAGGATGTTAAGACTCGCTGATAATCCTTAGCGAACGAGCAGGGCTTGGTATAATTTGCTCAGGATTAGAGCTCGTCATCTTAACATCTTAAAATCATAACGTCTTAACATCCTCCACTCTATCAAAATGAATCGGGTTTTTAACTTTCTCGTTTGTTAACGCAATATCTAGTACTTCTTTCATGCCATCTACATAGTGAAATTGAAGTCCTTTAAGGTAATCGGCATTTATTTCTTCTACATCGGCTTTGTTTTTAGAGCACAGAATGATTTCTTTAATTTTAGCTCTTTTTGCGGCTAGAATTTTTTCCTTTATTCCACCAACGGGAAGTACATCTCCACGTAAGGTAATTTCTCCTGTCATGGCTATGAATTTCTTTACTTTTCGCTGGGTAAATAAAGATGCTAATGAAGTAAGCATCGTAATTCCAGCAGAAGGGCCATCTTTTGGAGTTGCTCCTTCAGGAACGTGAATATGAACATGATAGTTATCAAAAATGGTATGGTCTAAATCAAACCAATGTGCATGTGCTTTTAAAAACTGTAAAGCAATAAGTGCAGATTCTTTCATTACATCTCCCAAGTTACCTGTGAGAGTCAGTCCCGATTTTCCTCGCGCCATCGAACTTTCGATAAATAAAATATCGCCTCCCAAAGCTGTCCATGCTAATCCAGTGACAACACCAGCTACTTCATTGGTGGTATATTTTGTTTTGGAGCGACCAGGTCCTAAAATTTTTGCTACGTCTTCTTTCGTCGTTTTTGGAACGAACTCCTCTTCCATCGCTATTTGTCTTGCTCTATTTCTAATGATTTTAGCAACAACCTTATCTAAACCACGCACGCCAGATTCATGGGTGTACTCTTCAATAATTTTTTCAATCATCGGTTTTGGGAGAGAAATATCACTTTTTGTTATTCCGTGCTCTGTCAATTGCTTCGGAATTAAATGTTGTTTCGCAATTTCTATTTTCTCTTCTACGGTATACCCATTAACTTCGATCAACTCCATTCGGTCTCTCAGAGGACCTTGAATGGTCGATAAATCATTTGCTGTAGCAATGAAAAGTACTTTCGACAAATCGTATTCCGTCTCCAAATAATTATCGTAAAAAGCATCGTTTTGAGCAGGGTCAAGTACCTCTAGTAAAGCACTGC
>SKHH01000210.1 GCA_007117055.1 Lishizhenia sp.
TCAATTTTATGGGCAATCCCTATGTAATCGTATTTCGCGATACCTGCAAAATACTCGGAATGCATCAAAGCAAATTCTAAATTATTTTCAACTTGAGTTAAACCTGCTGGATTCCAGTAACCAGCAGTCACGTCGTTTACATCTGCAACAATCGCATTTCCTAGTCCTAAAGCCTTTGCACCAACTCCAATTTGAAGAAACTCGTTCGAATATTTGGGCGCATTCGTATCGTCCTCTTGTGAAAAAAGAAAACTAGGAATTATTAGTATGACAAGTATGAGTCGATGCATCTGTTATTTTTACAATATCCAAAACTACGAAATTGGTTTTTAATTGTATTTAAGAATAGAATTATTTTTTGTAACTGTCGCTGAATAAACCTTAGTAGCGTTCATTTTCTTCGTATAAATAATGGATATAATTTAAATGGGTTACCAATTTAGGTCGCAAAGTGTGTCACCCTGTAAGCCTGTCCGACTGGTATGGCGGAGGTGTAATAGGAAAACGAAGGACGAAGTCCTTTGTTAAGAATGATTCTCGGAAGTCTGCCGGCAGACTTCCGAGAATCATAAGGGAGAGTACTTATCGCAAACATCGGGTTTTACCCAATGTTTGCATATGTAGTCCCTTCAGGACAATTTCGCGACTTAGCTTGGTAACCAAATGATTTAATATGCATATCCGCAACTTTACGCCTATCAACATAGGAAACTGTAGTATACTTTGGGTAAACAAGCGGATAAGCATTTAATTCAATGTTGTTTAATGAATAAGATTTAAGAAAAGAAATCTCATAGAAAAACATTAAATATGTAATTTTGCGCTATGGAAAAAAAGGAGGATAAGTTAAAGGAAGTAATCTCACACGCTAAAGAGTACGGATTTGTTTTTCCGTCTTCTGAAATATACGATGGTTTAACAGCTACCTATGATTATGGTCAATTAGGTGCGGAATTAAAAAATAACATCAAAAATTATTGGTGGACGTCCATGGTGCAAATGCATGAGGAGATTGTTGGATTAGATGCTGCAATTTTTATGCACCCGAAAACTTGGAAGGCTTCGGGACACGTGGATGCTTTTAATGATCCTTTGATTGATAATAAAGATTCTAAAAAAAGATATCGTGCAGATGTGCTTGTTGAGGAGCATATTGAAAAGTACCGTGAAAAAATAAAGAAGGATGTTGCAAAAGGAAAAAAGAAATTTGGAGACGATTTCGACGAAGCACAATTCCTTGCTACAAATCCCAATGTGAAAAGAAATCAATCTAAAATTGATGAATTAGAAGGCCAATTGAGTAAGATTCTTGAGTCTGATGACTTGGAAGGACTCAAAGCTATGATTGATGATTTAGGGATTGCTTGCCCACTTTCAGGCTCCAAAAACTGGACAGAAGTTCGTCAATTTAACCTGATGTTCGCAACGGAGTTGGGTTCATTGGCAGGTGATGCTGCAAAAATTTACCTTAGACCAGAGACAGCGCAGGGGATTTTCGTTAATTTCTTGAATGTTCAAAAAACAGGTAGAATGAAGGTTCCTTTTGGAATTGCTCAAATAGGAAAGGCGTTTAGAAATGAAATCGTAGCTCGTCAATTCATTTTTAGAATGCGTGAGTTTGAACAAATGGAAATGCAGTATTTTGTGCGACCGGGTGAAGAACTGAAATGGTATGAATACTGGAAAGAAAAACGAACGAAGTGGCATAAGGCTCTTGGTTTAGGGGAAGACTATTATCGTCATCATGACCATCTAAAACTGGCGCATTATGCAAATGCCGCGGCAGATATTGAGTTTGACTTTCCAATGGGATTCAAAGAGTTGGAAGGGATTCACTCCAGAACAGATTTTGACCTTAGAAAGCACGAGGAGTTTTCAGGTAAAAAAATGCAGTTTTTTGATCCAGAGTTAAACAAAAACTATATTCCTTATGTGATTGAAACTTCTGTTGGACTAGACCGAATGTTTTTAGCTGTATTGAGCGCATCATTGAAGAATGAAGTGTTGGAAGATGGTTCAGAACGAGTAGTGCTTTCGATTCCGCCAGCTTTGGCTCCGTATAAGGTTGCTGTTATGCCACTTACTAAAAAGGATGGTTTGCCTGATAAGGCTCGTGAGATCATTGATGGTTTAAAATTTGATTTTAACTGCCAATACGATGAAAAAGACTCTATTGGAAAAAGATATAGACGTCAAGATGCAATAGGAACACCTTATCACGTTACAGTGGATCATCAAACCTTGGAGGATAATACTGTGACCATTCGTGATAGAGATACTATGCAGCAAGAAAGAGTTTCGGTTCAGGACTTACACAGAATTATTGATGAAAAGGTGAGTATGAGAAAGCTGTTGGAGTTCATTGAAAAGCATTAGTTTTTGTTTGATTTTCTTTTGTAGGGGTATAGATTAAGTTTGAGTTTGCTCGATGGTGATTAGTGGATTCTTATTTTCACACCTATTCTATTATCTTTGCCGAAAGTTTTAGCTATGATATACTCAATGACGGGCTTCGGAAAATCGACTGCCACTTTTTCTGGAAAGAAAGTGGTGGTGGAATTACGTGCTTTAAATTCTAAAAACCTGGATATTTATTTAAAAGTACCAGCCCTATACAAGTCTAAAGAAATTGATATTCGAAAAATGATCGGTCAATCTTTGGATCGGGGAAAAGTAGAAGCTATAATATCGATTGAAAATACGGGAGA
>SKHH01000058.1 GCA_007117055.1 Lishizhenia sp.
GATAATAGTTTATGTGCAGATATAGAGCCTTTCTGTGCCCCTATTGATGATGAAGGAAACCCAACTCCATTAGTTTTTCCTAATTCTTACTTTTATAATGGCTCTACTGCAGCCGAAGATGGTCCAGATTATGGATGTCTTGGTAGTCAGCCTAACCCAGCATGGTTCTATTTAACTGTCCAGGAAAGTGGTGATTTAGATTTCTTGATTTCACAATCAACAGCTTTTGACGAAAATGGTGAGCCAATTGGTCAATTATTAGATGTGGACTATATTGCTTATGGGCCCTTTGATGAAGCTGAGGGCAATTGTGATAACCTTACTTCAGCTAATACTGTTGATTGTAGCTTCTTGCCAGCTCCAATTGAAGAGATGTTTATACCTAATGCGCAAGCTGGTGAAGTGTATTTAGTTTTGATTACAAACTTTAATCAAGCGCCTGGATATATATCGCTTAATCAAGTTAATCTTGGTGAAGATCAAAGTGGAAGCACAAGTTGTGACGATGTTTTTGGTGTTCAATTTGGTTGTGCTTCTGAAGGCTTTTTAATTGAGTCTGGAATTGAAGATGCACAAGCATATGCTTGGTTCAATGTCTTGTTTGATGACGAGGGTGAGCTTTTAGATTTCGTTTTAATTGATGGTGAAGATCAGCCTAATTTATTTGTTGAAGAGTCTGGTGTATATAGAATGTTGCATTTGTCTGACCCAACAATTGGTCCAGAGGAAATATTCTTTGATATACGATTGGCGCCAGAAACAGAACTTAATCCCGAGTTAGAATTATTTGCCGATGAACTTGCTGAAATCAATTTCTGTGAAGGAGATAGTTTAGATTTTGATGCTACACCGTTAAATTTAGAAGATTACCAAGAAATTGAATATGCTTGGTTAGATGGTAATGGCGAAGTTCTTTCCAATGACCCCAACTTTACTATTGATGAAGTAGGACAATATGCCTTACATATTACCACCTTTTCATCTGGATTTGGATCAGGTCTTCAAGAGTGTTTAAATACATTTGATTTTGTTGTTCAATTTACCGAGTTCGATATTGATTTAGGTGGTGATCAAGAGTTTTGCGATGAAGATGAACCACAAGTAATTACTGCCAATATAGAAGGCGATTTTGAAGGTGAAGTTAATTACGAATGGAGTACTGGAGAAACTACACAAAGTATTGAAGTTTCTGAGACCAATATTTATACCGTTACAATCGATATTGACGGATGTATTGATTCGGCAAGTGTTGAATATATATTTAATGAATCTCCTGTAATGGAGTTGCCTGATGAAATTATTAATTGCGACCTTTCAAATGCAATTTTAGATGCAACACCGCTAAATACTGATGTTGAATTAACGTTGTTTCAATGGTTCCTTGACGGTGAATTATTAGAAGGAGAAAGCCTTGAAATCATTAACACATCTACTTATGGTCATGGATTATATGAAGTTGAAGCGTTTTCAGATGCAGAAGATTGTATTGGCTTAGCTAGTACTTTTGTTGGTACGCAGGACCTTAGTATTTTTATAGAAAATTCTGGAGATAATCTTTTCTGTGTTGGTGAAACAGTTGAACTTTTAGCGTTTGCAGATGGTGAAGCCTTGGCTCAGGAGTCTTCTGTAGCATGGTTTGTAAATGGTCAACAACAATCCGCTAGTGGTACCAATTTTGATTTTGAAATAGGATCAGTTACGGGGACAATGAATGATGTGGATCGTGTTCGTCTTGTAGTAGGAGAGTGCGAAACAGAAATTGACATAGAACGCTACCCAATAGAGAATTGTATTGTGCCACAAGGACTTTCTCCCGAAGGCATGAACCCGTCTTTAGATTTAAGATTCTTGAATGATCGCTCAGGAATTACTAAATTGCAAATCTTTAATCGATATGGTAAGCGTGTATTCCAGCAAAATAATTATGAAAACAGTTTTGTTGGACAAGATGAAGGAGGAAATAGTTTAGTTACTGGAACTTACTTTTTAGTAATTAAATTTGCTCAGCCAGATCCTGTTTACGGAAGTGAATACAGAGGATGGCTCTATATAAACAGAGAACAATAATAATTAAAACCCCTAGTTAATTATGACAAAAAAATTATTTTATTTTGTTTTGATGTGGTGCTTTTCTTATCTAGGAATAGCACAAAGCATTCAAGTCTTTGAACCTGTTAATAATTCAACAGGAGACCCAGACGATAACCAATACACCTTGTTTGAGTTGATTGACCAAGTCTTAGTACAAGGTGAATGTAAAGTGGTGGATAATGTACAGTCACCAAATAATTCCAGAGATTCTGGAGCAACTTTCGATAGTTATGGTTATTTTGATGGCAGTGGAACCAATTTCCCTTTTGATACAGGAATTGTAATGGCTTCCAACAATGTAACAACCATTCCTGGAAACCCAAGTGGTAACCTACCCGGTGCTACATGGACGGGTGACCCAGATTTGAGTAATTTAGCTGGACCAAATGATACCAATAATGCCACTGTAATTACTTTCGATTTTGTTCCTTTCCAGCAGTTTATTGAATTCAATTACGTAATGGCTTCAATGGAGTATAATACATTTGTTTGTACCTTCGCCGATGTTTTTGCCTTTATTTTGAGTGGTCCAGGTATTGATAATGAGAATTTCTATAATATTGATGCTAATCCAAACAATGACGATGTTCTACTTGATTTAGGTGGA
>SKHH01000067.1 GCA_007117055.1 Lishizhenia sp.
AGCCAAGCACTGCTTTCGATGCGGCAAGCGTTAGCGTAGCCAATGTTTAGTTCGAAATTGGTGAGCTAACAAGTACTGATATAAAAAAGTACTTAGTGCTTCGCATTTCTCTCTACTTGAATTAATATTGTTGCTTTAGCTGTAATGAGCTTGAAACACACCTTGAATAATACTGTTTTCAAGGAAAAAAACTTACGAATTGTTATAGGCCAATGTAACTTTTTGTTTTTAATAGAATGTATGTTTGTTAGAATTATAGGACTATTAGTTATCGTTTTATCGACTTATGTTGCCAAAGGGCAAACTGTTATCGATACATTAGAGACAGAGAAAGGTACGATGCTTATTTTTTCCGATCGTACGTGGTCATATATAGAAGACTTGAATTTTGATGGTGTGCTGAATCCTTTTCTTGAAGCGTATTTGCAAAATGACAGCACCTTTGGCTTTTCTCATCCATGGAATCACGATGAATGTTACCCTTCGAAAAGATCAAACGACCTTATGCGTTTGAAAGATACGCTTTGGTTATGTACTGTAGACTCAGGGTATAATGATTTTGTTGTCCCTCATCCAGGAAAAGTAACCTCTCGGTATGGATGGAGAAAAGGCCGTTATCACAATGGTATAGATATTTCGTTGAGAACAGGAGATACAGTTGTTTCAGCATTTTCAGGAAAAGTACGTTATGCCCGTTATAATGAGGGTGGATTTGGAAATTTAGTCGTTATTAGACATTACAACGGCTTGGAAACTTTTTATGCACATTTAGATAAACACTTAGTTGTGCCTAATCAAGAAGTTGTGGCAGGCACACCCATCGGATTAGGAGGTAATACAGGAAGGTCGAGAGGTTCACATTTACATTTTGAAACACGATTTTATGATGCTCCAATGGATCCAGAGGTAATTATCGATTTTGAAAAGGGAAAATTGAAAAGTGAAAACTTGTTTATACACAGTGGACTTTTTCGCCCAGGAGCTTCGGCAGCTATTACAACCACATCAGCTTCTGGAGCGCAATATCATAAAATCCGAAGTGGGGATACATTAGGTCATATTGCACGCAAATACGGAACTTCTGTAAATACATTATGTAGATTAAATGGAATAAAACCCACTACAACCCTGCACATTGGAAGAACTATACGTGTGAGGTAATTGTTACCTTTTTACATACACCTCTTTTTGTGCGCTCCAATGTGTAAAAAAAGTATACAGGAATAACGCAGCAATTACCCCTAAGAAACTTACAATAGAATAACTGGTCGAAATTGAAATTCCGGCTTTTAATAATTGGTAATCTAGCATTCTTTTACTAATTAAAAACAGTGCGCTACTTGAGACTAGAAGGATAAAGAATAATCGTATAAAATACACGGATACGGCTTTTGTGATGGCTTTTGGGTGATAACCAATGCGCAATAACGTGGTAATGGTGTACTCATTTTTGGCTAAAATAAGCTGATTGTATTGTATGAATAACAATCCAGAAAGTCCAATAACAAAACACGCAACACCCAGGAGTACAGAAAATAGAAGTGTGGCAATGCTTTTTAATTTCCCAACAATCATTTCACTTTCTTTGCCCTCTAAGGACCTCTCTTTCATAAGTTGTTCAAATTCCCCAAAAGTCCCGTCTTTCAGGTTAACCATTACTTGCGTTATTTTTGCTTCTCCTCCTGTTGAGAAATGCATGTTGCCATATTCCATAAATGAATCGGGAACAAGAATTGAAGATACTTGACTGGTGAAGCCTATGATTTTCACTTTTTTCCACGCTTTGTTTTCGTCATTATATAACGTAAACTTGAATCCAATTGATTTAGCTAAATCTTCTGAAACTTGAGGGATTCCTTTGGCACTGGCAAAAGTATTTAACATTACTAAAAAATCCCTGGGAAGTATGATTGGGACATGCTCATCGTCTTCATTCCAGTTCCAGTTTTCGTCCACGATGTTCAGAAAATCAGAGGGGATAGCTTGCACAAAAATATCTGAACGAAAATAGGGGACAAGCTCACTGTCTGTTTGTAAGGATACACCAAAATTATTGTTTTTAATTGGAGCGACCTCAGTAATATACCCCTGCTTTTGAAGGTAGTTGATTTCGGATGAGCTAAAGTTATTCTTACTGAGTGCCGTACTACTAAAGTTGGTGACTTTTTTTTGTACAATTAAAGCATTCCGTTGCAATGATTCTTCACCATCTCCAAATTCTATGATTCGAATTAAATAATGGAAGGAAAGCTGCAAAAACAATAAACCTAAGAGTGCTCCGAAAAACGCAATAATTAACTGTAGTTTGTTTTGATGTTCAAAAAGTATTTTCCGTATCATAATGTGCGTTTTATAAAAAAAGTTCTTTCGATGGGTGTAATGCCGAATCATGATCTAACGTGGTAATAATATACCCTCCTTGATTTGCAGTGCAATTTTTTTCAATGAGGTCAAGCGCCAATTGTGCATTGTGATTATCCAGGTGACTGAATGGCTCGTCTAGAATAATCCACTGAAAAGGTTGCGCCAATGAACGAATGATTGCAATGCGTTGCTGCTGCCCCATGGATAAGTGAGCTACTTTTTCATTCCATTTATTTTCAAGTCCTAAAAAGGCTAACTCCTCACGAAGCATTGTTTCTGATTTATGTTGGGTTAATTTATTTTTTAAAGTCAGATTTTCGTTTACGGTTAAATCTTGGAAGAGCTGTAAGTCTTGAAAAACAAATGAGAGGACTGATTTTCTCAAAAGCGTCCATTTTTCTAAGGAGTAAGATCGGGTATTTTCATTGTCCAAAATAATATTTCCATCATAGTCGTTTCGAATACCAGCTAATAAATGAGTAAATGTTGTTTTTCCTTTTCCACTGGTGGCATTTAGCACAACTCGCTCTTCTTTGTTCAGGGAGAAATTATTATTCCAGATACTATTGTCTTGAAATGAGACTTCCTTTAAGGGGTGTGGTACAACTGATTCAAAACGGATATTCATAATGTATGTTGTTTTATTAACGAAAACTTATATTCAATAATTATTCCAATTTTTAAACCATTAAATTTTAGGTTGAAATGATTTTTTAACTTCATTGAGAACAAAGGTACTTTTAATTTGACTTACATTTTTTAATGCAGCTAATTTACCTGAGGAAAATTGATGATAAGCTTCGAGGTCTTTTACCATTACTTTTAATAAAAAGTCGTTTGCTCCCCCCATGAGGTAACACTCGAGTACTTCTGGGATTTCCATGATGTTTTTTTTGAACTCTTCGATCTCTCCCAATTTTTGAACCTCTAGGGAAACAGAGCAAAAAACAATCATAGAATTTTCTAGTTTCTTATGATTAATGACGGCTATATAGCGTTCGATTATTGAGCTTTCTTCGAGTCGTTTAATTCGCTCGTAAATGGGAGTTTTTGATAAATTTAGTTTACTTGCAATTGTTTTAATACTTGTTTTTGCATTTTCTTGAAGTATATTGAGAATTGCTTTGTCGGTATCATCTAACTTGATCATGGGAAATATTCCTGTTTTTAATTGAATATGATATATATTCAGTCAAAAATAATAAATATATGTTTTGATTCGGGAAAATTAACTGTTTATATGAGATGTGATAGTTGTATCTTCTGTATAACGTATATTTGTTAGTAAATTGTAATGATTTTTTTTGATAAAAGTACTAGGTGTTCGGTTCATTCCGTTAAAACTCAGTCCGAATCTTGTATGACTGGGGTTAAAGAGTAAAAATGTAAGTTAAAATTAAATTAAAAATAATATGAGTAATAATTTTAAGCCAGAGAGTTTGATGATGACCTATGGTTACAAACCAGAGTTATCAGAGGGAGCTATAAAATGTCCTATTTTTCAAACTTCTACCTTTGTTTTTAAGACCGCAGAAGAAGGAAAAGCCTTTTTTGAAGTCGCTTATGGTTTGCGAGAAAAAGAGCAAGACGAACAGTTGGGATTGATTTACAGTAGAATCAATAACCCTAATTTGGAGATTTTAGAAAATCGACTGTCGCTTTGGGATGACGCTGATGATACGGCTGTTTTTGAGAGCGGAATGGCCGCCATAAGTACGGTATTGTTGGAGTTCTTGAAACCTGGTGATTTGATTTTGTATTCTTCACCAACTTACGGAGGTACAGATCATTTTATTCAGCATTTTTTGCCAACTATTGGTGTTGATTTTGCTTTTTTTCATCCAGATGATTCTAAAGAAGATATTCGTGAGATCATCAAAAAAACAGGAAAATCAGAAAAATTAGCGATGATTTATATAGAAACTCCTGCGAATCCAACCAATACACTTATTGATATTCAAATGTGTAGAGCGTTAGCAGATGAATTTTCGACTGATGAAAACCCTACTTATCTATGCGTAGATAATACCTATATGGGGCCAGTATGGTCTTCTCCACTGAAATTGGGAGCTGATTTAGTTGTGTACTCAGCGACAAAATACATCGGTGGTCATAGTGATCTTATTGCTGGTGCGGTTATGGCAAAAGCCGATTTAATGCAACGTGTAAAAGTGTTACGCACATTTTTAGGGAACATGGTTTCACCACATACTGCTTGGCTTTTATTGCGTAGTTTGGAAACCTTAAAAGTACGCATGGACAAACAATCGTTAAACGCTCAAGAAGTTGCAAAACATTTGAGTTTACATCCGAAAATTGAAAAAGTCCATTATTTAGGTTTAATTCCAGAGGGGACTCCAGAACATGAAGTATATAAAAGACAGTACACTTCTCCTGGAGCCATGATTTCCTTTGATATTAAAGGCGGCGAAAAATCGGCATTCAAATTTTTGAATCAACTTAAATTAATCAAGTTAGCTGTAAGCTTGGGAAGTACTGAAAGTTTGGCTCAGCATCCAGCAACGATGACGCATTGTGGATTAGATCCGGAGCAACGCGAAAGAATGGGCGTAACAGAAAACTTAGTTCGAGTTTCTATCGGAGTGGAAGATGCTAAAGATATCATCTGGGATATTGATCAAGCCTTGGAAAAGGTGTGATATAGATCTAAAATTTCACTAAAGAAATTAAATCCCTTAGAAGCATGAATAAAACCATGGATTTCTAAGGGATTTTTTATTTCGAATTATCTTAAAAAATCATTTTAAATGAGTTTTATCACCTACCGCCCCTTGGTGGAGTAGGTGTAGTTGTGGGTGTACGAACCGCACCTCCATTATTTCCGTTATTGGTTGGTGTTCTTACTCCTGTTCCTGGGTTTGTTGGATTTCCAGCTGGTGGGATAAGAACTCCCCCTCGTCGCATTCTTCTATTTCTGTTGGGTGGAGAAGTACGATTTGGAGTTGGTGTTACTTGTTCATTTTCTGGTAGCCCCGGTTCTTTTTGTTCGTTTGGCGCTACATAATCTACGGTACGTATTGGCTCCAAACCAACGTAACCATAATCGTATACACATCCTACTAAGTCTTCCTCTTCGATTCCAGCAGCCTTGCATTGCTCAAGACCTTCCTCAATTTGCTCATCAGTTAATTCGTCTAATGTGAGGTACACTTCTGGATACCTGATTTCTGGGAGCAATATCCCCATTGGTCTTTCAAAGAAAGAAATCGAGTCATCTACCAAAAATTGATCACCAAATTCTCGAGAAATAAAGTCTGCTCGGTCATGATTTGTTTGTCGTATTGACGGGTCTCTTCGATTTGGACCAAATACATCATTAAAATCCACAGATACAGGAAAGTGAGTACGTATAGAGCGTCTTCTATTATTTTCATCAGAAGCTACAATATCCGTATCCGCCTCTCCGTCAGAGTTTCCTAGAAGTCCTCTAGTTTCGTTACAACTTGGTGAAAAAACATCAATGTCGAGTAAGGGGGATTGCTGGAAAGTACGGGTGGTAATTTGTACTTGCTCCCCTGTGGGCGCATCTAATAAAAAGCGTAGGTTTTCATATTTTAGAACAGCTCCTCCAGAAAGAAAAACGGGTGATGATTTGTCTTCCCATATTTTACCATTAATACGAATGGGTTGGTCTGTAAGCTCATCGGGAAAGTTTTGGGCATAATAGGAAACTACATCTCCGTTGGTATAAATTACGGCAGCTCCATTAACAGATATATTTTCATTATGTCTCACTTGCTGCGTTTGGATTTCAAAACGATTGGCTTCAGTTTTCGTTAAAGAGTATTCTCCAGCGGTCTGAAAATCATATCGCTCTCCGTCAAATGTAGTCATGTGTGGATCTCCATTTGATCTTCCTCTGTTTACAGAACAATCCGTGAGATGAATCAATCGATTAAACTCTTCCCAGAAATAGGCATCGTTTTCTTCGCCTAATATTTCTTTTTCTCTTTCAAGTGCAATTTCTGTTGCACGAAGAACACGTGTTTTTCGTTGGTCTGAAAACTCACTTAAATACTGAAAAATGGTTTTGTCTGCACCTGATGGTCGCTCAGGTAATTCTTCTGAAACAATAAAAGAGGACATACTATCAAACAACCAGTCTCCTTTTTCATTATTCCACGATTGAAATATTTCACGTACATGGCTGTTTTCTATTTTTCGCAGTGGTTGTTCTGCATGAGAAAAAGTGATACAAGTTAATATGGACAGGGTAAAAAGAAAGAAATTTTTCATAATTATTGTATTTCGTGAGTTTGTCAGGGCTCAAATTGCATACCAAAAAAGCCACTCCTGTTAAAGAGTGGCTTGAATTTAACAAAAAATATGAACTACACCAAAACTTTTGGCGCAGCATTTAATATTTCTTCATTGGCATGATCTTCGAATTGCTTAAAGTTTTTAACAAACTCTGCTGCTAATTCATTTGCTTTCTTGTCAAAAGCGTCTTTATCATCCCATGTGTTTTTAGGATTTAAAATTTCGTCTGGAACATTCGGACAAGTTGTTGGCATAGCCAATCCAAACACTTCGTTTTTAGTGTACATTACATCGTTTAAAGAACCGTCTAATGCTGATGTGATCATAGCTCTCGTGTACTTGAGACTCATTCTGTTACCAACACCATACGAACCACCTGTCCAACCGGTATTTACAAGCCAAACATTTACTTTATTATTGTCTAGTTTTTCTCCAAGCATTTCTGCGTATTTCGTTGGGTGCAATGGAAGAAATGGAGCGCCAAAACACGCTGAAAATACGGTTTGTGGTTCAGTAATACCTGCTTCTGTACCAGCAACTTTTGCGGTATATCCAGAAATAAAGTGATACATGGCTTGACCTTTCGTCAATTTAGAAATGGGAGGTAATACCCCAAATGCATCACACGTCAAGAAAAAGATATTTTTAGGAGAACCACCCACAGATGGAACCATAATATTATCTATATGGTGAATTGGGTAAGAAACTCTTGTGTTTTGAGTAATGCTATCGTCTTCATAATTTGGTTGTGAAGAGTTTGGGTGGAAACCAATATTCTCTAAAATAGCACCAAACTTAATTGCATTATAAATTTGGGGCTCTTTTTCTTCTGATAAGTCAATGGTTTTTGCATAACATCCTCCTTCAAAATTAAAAATACCGTTAGGACTCCATCCATGTTCGTCATCACCAATTAGTCTTCGATTTGGGTCAGATGATAAAGTTGTTTTTCCAGTACCAGATAATCCAAAGAAAACAGCAGTATCTCCATTACTTCCAATATTTGCTGAACAATGCATAGAAAGCACATTTTTTTCATGCGGTAAAATGTAGTTTAATACACTGAAAATTCCTTTTTTAATTTCACCTGTGTATCCTGTACCACCAATGATGATCATTTTTTCAGTGAAATTAATGACAGCAAAATTGTGTTGTCTGGTTTGATCTAACTCTGGGTTAGCGAAAAAATTAGGAGCACATACAATATGCCATTCAGGATTAAAGTTTTCGATCTCCTCATCTGTTGGGCGCAAAAACATATTGTTTGCAAACATGTTTGACCAAGGGAGCTCTGTTACCACACGAATGTTTAATCTGAAATCATCATCGGCACAAGCATAAGCATCTCTAACGTAAACGTCTTTACCTGTTAGGTATGCCTTCATTCTATTAAATAATGAAGCGAATGCATCAGGCGCAAATTTCTTATTGATATTTCCCCACCAAACGGTGTTTTCTGTTTGATCGTCACAGACAATAAAGCGATCTTGCGGTGAGCGTCCAGTAAACTCTCCCGTTTCAATTGCTAACGCTCCGGTATCTGTTAGCAAACCTTGCCCTAAAAGGATGGTGTCTTCAACTAATTCTGCTGGGGTTAAGTTCCAGTATACATTACCTAAGTTTTCTAGCCCTACAGCTTCTTTCAAATTGGTATTCGAACCTCTCTTACCAAATTCGTTCATATAAATTAATTTTTGTTGCTATTGCTTATATTAATACAAAGTTAACGCTAATCGTCCAGTTTCCTTTTTTTAATCTGTATAATTTTCAACAATTTCTTTGAGCCAGTGTTGAAATCGATTTTAAGTGCTTTTTAGAAGAAGAGCCTTGATAAACAAGGTAAGCCAACCGATTAACATTAAACTTCCTCCTATTGGTGTTATCGGCCCTAAAATAGCTGAAATTTGGATACCTAAAAAGGGTAAAAACACTAATGCAAAAATGGAGAATGAAAACAGGATGGTGCCATAGCAAATCATCCAGAAGTTAAATCGTAATAAAAAATCTAATTTCTCTCTAATTCCGGCAATGGCTAACATTCCGAGTCCATTATAAAACAAATACCGTACTCCTGTGTCAAACGAGTATGCATCCTGTTCCGATACACCTAACGTTTTTAATCCATGGGCTCCAAAAGCTCCAATAATGATTCCCGTAAAGACGAAAAATAATCCGGTTGTAATAAATCGTTTGGATTCTGTGTCTAATTTATTCATTTCGCTAATAATTCTTTGGCATTTAAAATAGCAGCTTCATTAATGGATGTTCCACTCATTAATTTAGCAATCTCCTCGATACGCTCCTCTCTGTTTAAGTTTGCGAACTCTGTTTTGATAACTCCTGCCGCTTCTTTTTTATCCACTTTTATATGATAGTTTCCTTTGCTGGCAACTTGTGGTAAATGGGTAATGGCTAGTAACTGCATATTGTCCCCCATTTTCTTTAACAATTGTCCTATTCGGTCGGCTACATCTCCAGATACACCCGTATCTATTTCATCAAAAATAACAGTCGGCAGCGATTTATGAGCAGATAACAAATAGTGCATGGCTAACATTAAGCGAGATAATTCTCCTCCGGAAGCTGCTTTTTCAATTGATTGTGGAGCGTGCCCTTTGTTGGGTGAAAATAATATTTTAACTAGGTCTATCCCGTTGGATGTAATTTCTTTTCTTTCAAAAGAGAATTCTATTGTTGTAGAGGGTAGTTTTAATTCTGCAAGTAATTCTTGAACTTGATAAGCAATTTTTTTGGCTGATGTTTGTCGTTGATTAGAAAGTTTGCTTACCAGTGTTACTAATTCTTTATGGTGTTGTTGAGCTTCTTTTTTCCAATGTTCAATTTGCTCTTCACTACCTCCAATTGTTAAGCTTTTTTCATGCAATTCATGAGCTATTTGTGCTAATTCCTCTTCTGATGAACATTGGTGTTTTTTTAACATCGCATTGTAAGCGTCAAGTAAAGCAATATTGTTCTCCATTTCTAATGGATCCATTTCTAAGTCTGCTAGTTGATCTGAAGCTTCTTCTGCAATGTCATTTAGCTCGATTTGAGCTTCTTGAATTCGATTTAGTAAAATGTTTAACTTAGAATCTCCCTGATAACTCGTTTTTATAATCTTGGTAAGTTGATTATTTATTCCTTGTTCTTCTGTGACGCTGTCAACAATTGAACGGTAACTATTTTTTATGTCTTCAATTTTTTCAAATCGTTGAAAATCCTCTTCAATTTGTGTATAGTTTATTTTCTCTAAGTTAAGCTTTTCTAACTCTTCTAGTTGAAAATGAATGAAGTCTAATTCAAGTGCATGTTTGGCCTTTTGTTCTTCAGCAGCTTTTATTTTTCTTTCTAAGGTTGTATAACGCTGATATAATTTTTCAATGTCATTTCTAAGTGTTCTTGTGTTTGCAAGTAAGTCTAAAAAATCTAATTGAAAGGAAGACTTCTTCAATTCAACAGTGTGGTGTTGTGAATGAATGTGAATTAGGTGTTCGGCTAGTTCCTTGAGAACCTGAAGGGAAACAGGTGTGTCATTTATAAAAGCTCTAGATTTCCCTTTCGCACTAATTTCTCTTCTGATGATGGTTTCCTTGAAAAAATCCAAATCATTTGTTTCAAACCATTTTTGTAAATCAGGTGCCAAATCAAACTCAGCTTCTACTATGGTTTTTTTATCTGTATCTCGAATCACTGAGAAATCAGCACGCTCTCCAAGAATCAACCTCAATGCACCTAGCAAGATTGATTTTCCAGAACCTGTTTCTCCTGTCAAAACGGTAAATCCAGGGTGTAATACTAGCTTTTCTCTTTCAATTAAAGCGAAGTTTTGAACAAAAAGATTTTTCAACATGGGTTAAAGAATTTCTTGATACTTAGAGGCATTTGCTGGATCAATTCGTTTTAACAAATTAACCAAGTCTGTTTTTTGCTTTGTTTCAGCATCTTCAAATAAGCCTTTGATCTCGCGTTGCTTTGTTTGAACATAATTCATAACATTTACAGAGTTCGGACGAGCATTATTTACACTTGTTAGGTTTTGTAAAGCATTGTAAATGTTTGTTCTAGCTTTTTCTTGATTATCAAACATTTGATCTAGTCCTAATCTATGGTACTCGTAGAAGCAAGCGCGTAAAGGTCTAAATAATTCTTGTAGGGCGTTATCTACTAGCCAATATCTATTTGTTCGTCCTCTCTCATTACTTCTCCATCCTGATCCGCCACCACTTTGAGCTAAAACGACGATCTCTTGTGCTTTATTAAAAAATCGTGTGCCTCCTTCCAGTGCAAAAGAATCGTAATCATATCCCATAATCATATACGCATAAAACGCCAAAATAGCAGTGAGGTTATCGCGAAATTGATTCGGGGCATATACCAATATGGCGTTTCTTTCAAATGAGAATTCAATGTCCTTGTCTAAAAAATTGAATAGCGGTGAATTATAGGTTGTGTTAAAAACGGGACGCGTTACTTGTACCTGTAATGTGGCTTTAAAACGACCAGGGGAGGGGACATCAACTATAGATAGCATCATAATACAATTGATTTTCTCCTCTACTTCAAACTTGTCTTTTGACCACGCGGTGTTATTTATCAACTCAAAAATAGTTCTTTCGAGTTCTTCAAATATTTCTTTCTCTGTGGTTGTTACGTCCAAGGCAGGGTCGCTTGTAACGGTTACTTGACAGTTTAATTCTTGACTATGAGAGACAACCGAAATCAGCAACAAAACTATTATTGATATATATTTTAGTTGACTTACTATCATTTTTTTATCCAGTTTACGGAGTTTACTTTTGGCTATTGGTTACTATAAATATACGAAATTATCTCATTCGCTATTTTATTTTTATTTGATAACTCAACTTTTTTCGAATTATTGTTTTTATCTAATAGTAATACTTTGTTGGTGTCATGTCCAAAACCAGCCCCTTCGTCTTCTAAGGTATTCATGACAATGAAGTCCAGATTTTTACGAGTTAGCTTTTCACGAGCATGTTTTTCTCCATTTTGTGTTTCCAAGGCAAAACCGCATAGAAGTTGGTTGACGGTTTTATTTTTTCCCGCCCAAGCCAATATATCAGGATTTTTGATAAGATGCAGCTCCATTTTCTCTTGACTTTTCTTTATTTTTTGTGCTTTCGTCTCAGCCGGACGATAATCGGAGACTGCTGCTGCAAATATTCCAAGGTCTACAGAGGCAAAATGTTCTTGAACAGCTGCGAGCATTTCGAGCGCTGTTTTCACTTTAACGATTGTTAACTTTTCATGATCTAGTATCTGTTGACTCGGACCACTAATTAATACGACTTCAGCTCCCTGATTGAGTGCTGACTTTGCCAAAGAATACCCCATTTTACCAGAGGAATGATTTCCAATGAAGCGGACGGGATCAATTGCTTCATAAGTAGGTCCTGCGGTTATGAGTATTTTTTGTCCTTCGAGTTGTTTGGTACAATAAAAATGAGTGGCAATATAGTCGAAAATAGTTGAAGGTTCAGCCATTCGACCCTTTCCTTCTAATCCACTAGCTAAAAAGCCCTCTTCAGCGGGAATGACTTTTACATCGTGTTTTTCTAATAGGGCTAGGTTTTGTTTAGTCACTGGATGTGCGTACATGTCTAAATCCATTGCTGGACAGACTACTACTGGACATTTTGCAGAGAAATAAGTGGCTAAAAGAAGGTTGTCACATCCACCATGAGACATCTTCGACAAGGTGTTAAGTGTTAGAGGAGCAATTACAAATAAATCTGCCCATTCTGCAAGCTTTACATGATTTTCCCATTCCCCGTTTTTTGAATTCCAAAACTCAACAGCAACAGGGTTCTGAGATAATGTCGCTAGCGTAAGCGGAGAAATAAAGTCTTTCGCTGATGGCGTCATAATGCACTTCACATGAGCATTATGCTGTACAAGACTTCGAACAAGTAAATTGATTTTATACGATGCAATTCCTGCAGTAACCCCAATCAAGATATTTTTACCTTGGAGCATTTGAATGAGAGGTTATTCTTCTAATTTTCGCTGATAAATTTTGCCGTTTTGTAGCTCATCAATTGCCATAGCAACGGGCTTTGGTAAACGCTCATAGAAACGAGAAATTTCAATTTGCTCTCTGTTTTCAAATATTTCTTCCAAATTATCTGTAGAGGAAGCAAATTCATTTAATTTACGAGTTAATTCCTCTTTTAAATCAACACTAATTTGGTTAGAACGTCTAGATAGCATAACGATAGACTCGTATACATTTCCTGTTTCTTTTTCTAACTCAACCACATCTCTTGTTACTGTGGTTCGATCTGCTTTACTATTTTTAAAGCTCATAATGCAATTATTTAATAACTATACGTACTCGACCTTTCTCTTTCGGCTCTTTGGTATATTTCCTCTGCTTTATTCAGAAGGGAAGAGCTCGGATAACGTTGTGCAAAGGTATAATATAATTTTAATGTTTCCTCAAGGTACTCCATTTTTTTCGTCGACGAAGCAGTCTGTGAACGATTATACATAGAAAGCATTTGCTCATATAAGTCAATTTCATCAGCCTCTTCTAACTCCCTTCCTGCTTTTTCAGAAATAATCAGAGCTTTATTGATGTATTTTGACATTTGAAATTCGGTACGGTATTTTTCGAAAATGTCCAAAACATGCTCCAAGCGTTCCTTTTTCTTACTGGGAACACTTCTGTTTGCTAAGGTATGTGCGTTTTCTAGTAACAAGAAAGCTACTTCAAGTCTGTATTCTGATCGAGGAAAATCTTCTAGAAAAGCTTCTGCAGATGCTACAGTGGCGCGAAATCGATCCATTTTTGCGTACATCATTACAGCATCGTATGCCTTTGTCTCAATTTTTAAACGAAGCTCGTCCATCAAAAGGTTACATGTGTCTACCTTTCTGCTATTCGGAAAGCGTTGAACAAAATATTGAAGTTCGTTAATAGCTGTTTCTGTGTCGGCTTGGTCAAGGCTAACGTCTGGAGAGTTATGAACAGCAGATAGTGCGGAATGATATACTGCGTCCTCTAGATATCTGCTTGTTGGGAAGCGATTTGCAAAATTACTGAAATAATATGCCGACATGTAAAAATCCCCCTGATTGAAATAGGTTTTACCTAGTTTGTAGTAAGAGGTTTCACCTTTTTGATCTTTTGGAAAGCGCTGATAAACTTGTTCATACAGGACAAGTGCACGATTGAACGAGCCGGATTCGTATAATTGTTCAGCTTTTTGAAACTTTTGTTCGTAATCATCTCCTTTCACAATTTTTCCATACTCACTGCAGCTGATAGTTATTGTAAATAAGAGTGTAAACCAAAATAATTTCTTCATAAAGCTCAGGGATCTATGTGTCGTAACGTAAAAATTCATTTTAAAGTATTGCAAATGTAATACTTTTCGTGTCGAATTATTTATAGTTGAGGTAAAGACTTTATGAATTTAGCTTTTTTTGATTTTTATGAAATCATTTTGTAGCGCTTAAAAAAAGCTTCCCAATTCCAAATAAAGTTCTCTGTTACTTCATCTAATCGTTTTAAAAACAAAGGGTTGGGGTTGGACATGTTTCGAAAGTATTCGTCCTGATAGTTGTTTAGTTGGTACTTGTAAAAAATAGCTTTAGCCATCGCATAATGCATGTTTTTAGAAGGATGATTGACTTTTGACATAAAAGACTGATAATCGAAGAGGTGTTTTTTAAACTCTTGTTCTGTAAGTTCAAATGCTTCGGCAAATTTTCTGATTACAGCGTCTTCCAATCGATTGGCTTGCTGCGGCGGAAAACTGTCTCCCAAGTAAGAAAGGTTTGCAACTACTACAATCATTGTAAAGTGGCCGTCGTTGACCTCTGAGAGTTCTGGCTTTTTCTCAAAAGCGGCATCGTAGGTAATTAACTCCATTACTTCGTTAAAACCTTTGTCAATTACATTTAATACACCGTTGACAAATATATTGGCTAATTGATCATCAGATAATTTCTTCTTGAAAATTGTTTGTAGCATATCGCTCGTTTTTGCCTAGTTTGTACAAAATTAGTCGCGCATTTACTTGTTTTTACATAAGACAGAAGAGTGTTTTCAACAGTTTTATTAACAAGTGGTTCTTTAGCTGTTTAAAAACAACACTCTTGATGTGGATAAGTTGTCTTTTTTCATTTTCCTAAATAGTCTTTTGATCCAGAATCGTAAAATATATAAGTTCGAACGTCCTATCATCTTAAAGTCCTACAGCGATTTACTCCATTTAACAGTTTATGATACCATTACTCATAGATTTTTTGATTTCGACTGGTTTAATAATTAATTTCACCTAAATTTTGAAAACAATAAGCATTGTAAATTGTCTTCTTTGTGATAATTAGGTGCTATATAATACGTTGAAATGATTTGTTAGTGAAATGAAAGTAAGGCATTTTTTAATACTTGGTGGTTTTGTATTGCTATTAGGGTTGATTTATTATCCAATTTTAGGTAATGAAGAAAAAGAAGAAAAAGTTTCGATAAAGGCGGTTCAGAATTTTGTTCCTGTTGTAAAGGTCATGAATAAATCACGACTTCAAACGCTTGTTTCTTATGGGCAGGTGTTACCGAATAATCAAATTGATGTTTCAATGGAAGTTCAAGGAGCGGTTCGTCAAGATAATAGATTGTTGAAGTCTGGTATGAACTTCAAGAAGGGGGAGCTACTCATACAGTTAGAACGTATTGAAGCTTTATATAATCTCTTAGGCAGGAGGAGCGCATTTGCAAACTTAGTAAGCGGAATTTTACCTGACATCTCAATTGATTTCCCAAATGAAAAACAAAAGTGGGAAGATTATTTAAATAAATTGGAACCTACTGAAATTCTGCCTGAGTTACCGAGTTTAAACTCTAGAAAGGAACGACTTTTGGTTAATCAAAGAAATATTAATTCAGAGTTTTATGCTGTAAAGGCCCTAGAAAATCAACTTGAAAAATATTTTTATTTTGCTCCTTTTGATGGAACAATTGTGTCAAGTGTTGTAGAGCCAGGTTCTATGGTTACTCCTGGAATGCGTGTTTTAACTATTGCGAAAACGAATGATTACGAAGTTCGTGCTCCGATTTCACTAGCCCAGCTTGATTTATATAAAAATTCGGATGAAGTGATTTTTACATCATCGCATGGAGAACTTATTGGTAAGGGTAAGTTCGAAAGGATCACTCGCTCAATCAATCAACAAACACAATCGGTGGATGCTTTTTTTTCGTTGAAACCGCATCCAGAAACAATGGTGTTTCAAGGTATGTTTTTGAATTTAAAGTTGGAAAGTGAGCTTTATGAGGAAAGCATGGCGATACCAGAAACTGCTATTAGAAACGGCATTGTTCAATTATTGTCTGATAGTTTAATTGTAGAACGAAATGCAGATGTTATAGGGAATTTGAGAGATTCCGTTCTTATCAAAGGGATAGGGGATGAAGAGCTAATAGTTTTAGAACCAGTATCGCAATTTACCGATTCAACTAGATTTATTGGTGTTTTAAAATAGTATTAGAAATGCGCAAAATTATTTCTTTTTTCATAGAAAGGCCGATATGGACAAACGCAGCCATCATTATCACTTTATTATTTGGTTTTTGGGCGGTAACAAATTTAAATCGATCTTTTTTTCCTGAATTAGACCCGAATAGAATAGCTATATCCGTTTTTTATCCAGGTGCTTCACCTGATGAAATGGAAGAAGGGGTCAGTATAAAAATAGAACAGGCGATAAAAGGAATTGCAGATATTGAGCATATTGATGTAAATTCTCAAGAAAATGTCGCTCAATTAACGGTGTTAGCTGATCAGGATGCGAATATGGAAGAATTACTTGGGGAGGTTGAAAATGCTGTTAATTCCATAAATTCTTTTCCTCAAGGTGCAGAAAAACCTGTGATTACGCGCATAAAATCGGGAGGTATGTCGAGCAGTGTTGCTTTTATTGGGGTAACAATTAAAGACCCTCAAAAAACGACTATTCAGGAATTAACAGCAATGGCCAATAAAGTAGAACGCGATTTGCTGAATACACGTGTAATTACTCAAATTCTCAAACAAGGTCAGCCGGAAACTGAAATTACAATAGAAGTTCATGAGAATGAGCTTTTACGATATAATTTATCCATGGAGGAGATAGCCTCGGCGGTTTCTTTAAAGAATAATGACATCACGGCAGGAGTAATTCGTGGTAGTTTACAAGAAATTAATATTCGATCCAATCAACGTTCCAATGTGCCAGAGGAAATTGGAAATATCATTTTGCGCACATTACCTACCGGAGAGAAATTGAGAATTACAGATGTAGCTTCTGTGCAAATGGGATTTGCGGAAGGTTCTGAAGAAACGAAATTTAATAATCGACCTTCTGTTTCTTTTCAGATTCAAAAAACATTGGATGAGGATATTGCAGCTATTTCAGAGGCTTTGAGAGAGTATCAAGTAAATTTTAATGAGGAGCAAGAAGATTTTACTTTTGAAATATTTTTTGAGTTTAATCAGATGTTATCTGACCGAATTGATTTGTTGTTGGAAAACGGCATCTTTGGCTTGGTTTTAGTTTTATTGGCATTAGGACTTTTCTTAAATATTAAGTTATCCGCATGGGTAGCTTTTGGGATTCCTTTTTCATTTCTCGGAATGTTTATTTTGGGATATTGGTATGGTATTACTATTAATATGATTTCTTTATTTGGAATGATTTTAGTGGTAGGGATTATGGTAGATGATGCTATCGTGATAGCAGAAAATATTTACGCTCATTTTGAAAAAGGTAAATCACCCAGTAAAGCAGCTATTGACGGAACAATGGAGGTTTTACCTTCTGTTTTTACTTCCGTTTTTACAACAATGATTGCCTTTTCTGTGCTTCTTTTTGTCGAAGGATTGGAAATGATGCGTGAAATGGCTTTTGTAGTGATTGCTTGCTTGGCTTTTTCCTTGTTTGAGGCATTCTTTGTTTTGCCCTCTCACTTGGCGAGTAAAAAAGTCTTGTCAGAGCAAAAGAACACTAAAATTAATGCGTGGTTTGGACTTGGATTAATGTCGTTGGGAGTGGGCGTGATTTATTTCGGATCGACTTTATTTGATTCCTCTTTGTCTTTTATGACAATGTTATTCCCATTCAGTGTTATTATTTTAGGAGCAGTTCTTGTTTATACTGGTTTTTCATCATCTCCCATTGAAAAAAATGTGCGTAAGACAGCAGAGTGGTTTATTAAATGGGTGCGCGATATAATCTTTAGAGATGTGGTTAAATTAGCTATGTCTGATGGGCATATTCCAAAGTTGTCTATTTTTTCTATCCGTAGGTTGGCGTTTTTTGTTCCTCTACTATTTACAGTTTCTTCAATTTTATTGTTAATGACTGGAAAAATTGGATCCACCTTTTTTCCAAGTATTCCACCCGATTTTTTTAATATAGAGGTGGCCTATACACCAGGTGACACAAAGGACAAAACGAACCGTTTCCTGCAATTTGCTTCGCAGGTATTGATGGAAGAAAATCAGCGAATTGCGGAGGAAGAAGGAGATACACTGTTGAATTATTTCACAACTAACGTAGGAATAACCATGAATTTAGGTCAGTTTGGGAGTCATACGGGAATGATTAACGTCTACTTTGATTCAGAGCGTTCAAGCACACCAGTAGACACCTTGATAAATCGTATTATCCGTCGTGTACAATCACAACCGGAGGGCAAGCTGGCAAAGGAGTTTTTTGTAGGAGGATTTAATCGTTTTGGAGCAGATATTGAGTTTGGATTATCTTCTGAAGATAACAAAGAGCTAGATCTGGCAAAGCAAATGTTTCGTGCTGAGTTGACTAACATGAATGGAATACAAAATGTAAAAGACAACTCCCCTGAGGGTCGCTCTGAAATATACATTGAGTTACTTCCTCAGGCGGATATTTATGGAATAGGACAGGCAGAAGTTGTGAATCAAATTCGGAATGGTTTTTTTGGTAGGGAGGCACAGCGACTAATTGTTGGAACGGATGAAGTTCGTGTTTGGGTTCGCTATCCTAAAGAAGATAGAAGTTCTATTGAGGACCTAAAGCGCTTGCGATTAAAAACACCTGCAGGAATGGCTGTTCCATTATCGGAATTGGCGGTTTTTACCTTGGGTAGGGGGCCTGAGTCATTGAAAAGAAGAGACGGGAAAAGACAAATAAAAGTAGATGCGTCATCCTTATATCCTGATTCAGTTGCGGTATATAATACAAGAATATCAGAGGAAATCATACCCAAACTTTCACAAGTTTTTCCATCGGTAGAATTTTCTAAAATGGGTCAATTTGAGCGAAGCCAAAAAACAAGTAGCTCAATGATTTCTTTGACACTTATAATGCTTGTTTTAATGATCATTGTCATTAGCTTACACTTCTTGTCAGTGTATCAGACCTTTTTAATTATTCTAGTTATTCCAGCTGGAATTGCAGGGGCTATTTTGGGGCATGGAATTGTAGGTATTCCAGTATCTACGTTAAGTGCATTTGGAATGATTGCACTGCTTGGGGTCCTTATTAATGATGCAGTTGTTTTTTTGGATAAATACAATCAAACTATTTTAGAAGGAAAAAACAGTTATCAAGCGGCTTTTGAATCTGCAATAGCTCGTTTTAGACCAATTTTATTAACTACGATTACAACCGTTGCAGGATTACTTCCGTTGATAGCAGAGAAAAGTATGCAAGCTCAGTTTTTGATTCCTATGGCGACATCGATAGCTTTTGGTGTATTATTTGGGACATTATTTATTTTGGCTTTTTTCCCTACGGCAATCTTATTCGGAAATGATATTAAAAGGTTCATATTGTATATTTGGAATGGTAAAAAACCGGGTCATCTTGAGGTGGAAACAGCGCTGAAGAATCAAAAGGAGATTGAAGAAAAAGAATTATAAATGAAGAAAAAATACCACTTTTTTATTTTATATGTTTTTTGTGTTACTGCTACAACACTGTTTGCTCAAAAGGAGTTGAGCGCTGAGGAGGCTGTATGGATAGCGCTAGAAAATAATTATCAAGTACTCATTCAGAACAAACAACTGGAAATTGCCAAAAAAAATAATAAATGGTCAGAAGCGGGATTGTTTCCGACAGTGGAATTGTCTGCAGCACTTGGTAACTCAATTGTGGATAATAGAAATAACCCTCTTACGTTTACCCCTGGTTTGGTTGCTAATCAATCTACGACCCCAGGATTAACGGCCAATTGGAATATTTTTTCGGGTATGGGGGTCTTAATGAATAAAAGAAGACTTGAGCAATTAGAAGACCAAACTAGAGGAAATGGATTGTTAGTGATAGAAAATACGGCTCACGACGTTTTAAAGGCTTACTTTAATTCAGTTTTACAAAAAGAACGCTTAGAGGTGTTGAAGGAGCTTTATATTTTTTCTGAAAAACAAGCAGAATATGAGCAGAAAAAAGCAGAATATGGTCAGTCGAATTCCTTGTCTGTTTTGCAGTTTCAAAACCAATATTATTCCGACAGCTTAAATATGATGCAACAGCGTATCGTGTATGAAAATTCACTACGTAATTTGATGCTATTAATGAACGTTAGCTCTGAAGATTTAGAAAAGGATAGATTTCCATCGTTGAAAGATTCTTTGCATTATAATATTGAACCTTTTCAAAAAGAAACTTTACTTCAAGAATTATTACAAAGTAATCAGAACATCAAAAACCAGCTTATTAACATAGAACTTCAAAAGACAGCAACCCGCGTACAGCGATCTTTTTTATATCCTACTATTGGAGTACAATTTGGAGCGACACCAAATTATGGATCTTTCCGTTTGTTGGGAGACGACATACCGCAACAACCTGGATTTCCAGATATTAGTGAAGGTTTAAGAACAGAGCAAGTAACCTATTTTGCTAATGTAAATTTACGTTATTCTTTATTTAATAATTGGAAAGATAAAAGAGCCGTAGCAGTTTCAAAAATTCAAGAAGAAATCGCGGAAATGAATTACGAGGATACTAAAAAACAATTGACGAATACTGCCCTGAACTTAATGCAACAGTTTGAAATGCGCAATAGGATGGTGAACATTGCGGCAAAAAATGCTGAGTACGCTGAATTAGCGTTTAAAGTAGGTCAAGATCGTTATGCTTTAGGAAGCATAAATAGTCTAGATTTATCACAATTGAGAAATGCATTTTTAAATGCTAAATTAGAACAACTTGATATGCAATATCAAAAAATAGATGTGTATTTAGAGTTGTATAAAATGACGGGGAAATTTCAGTTAGAATATGTTATACAAGAATAGCGGATTTTAAAGTTTTATTTTCACTCCGATACCTTGATCTGCTATTTCAATTTTTTCTAGTAACGGATTTAATCGCTTGTTTCGATTAGCCTTGTGGATGAGGTAAGAGCTTAGATCGAATAAAAACAAGAAGCCTCCTTGAAGGATTAATGAATTACCATAACCTTGAAATCGGTGAAAATTATCGGTAGTATGTTGAGCCTGAGATTTTAATAAAAGTCCAGTGCTAATATAAGTGAAGTTTAAAGCTGTATTAAACAAATATGCTTGTTCTACTTTTCTTTGTTCTAAAATACTTTCGGAAAGACTAGAAGGATTAACTCGTTTTTTGTTTTGAAAATACCCAGTTCCCGCAATAACAGCATTTACAATATTCCAACCAGCATTCATTTGATGAAAATATCGCGCTTCGCCTGAGCTAGACAGGTAGCCGATTGTACCTGATGCAATGTTTGCAAAAGACCAAGCGCCTAGAGTGAGCATCCCCTTTTCTACGTATTGAACTCTTTTTGAATTGAATTCATTTAAGGTTTGAATTTGATTAAAAGCGATAGGTGAAATAAGTAGTGAAATTAAAAAAAGGTAGTTTGAAACCTTCATAGCATGAAAACTAAAATAAAGATGAGATAATAATTTGCCTGATTGCATTTTTTCAGTATTTTTATGTGAGCATTTTGTTTACTCTAGCATAACGCATGTTTAAACATTTTGTTTTTTGACATGCAACTTTTTATAATATTGAAGCGTTTCTTATTTAGAATTTTATTTTTGAACTATGAAAAAAATACTACAATTACTAACGGTGACTTTTAGCTTTGCTACTTTAAGTTTTGCGCAAACTTTTTACTCGGATTATCAGGATGGTTTAGTTGTTTTCCAGCTAAAAGAATCTGAAAAAATTATTCCTTCAATAGAAAAAGAAGTTTCGTTTCGGGGTATCGATTTGTTCGATGAAATTATTCAAAAAGGAATAGAGATAGAGGAAGTACTTCGTCTACATCCTCGTTTAAAATATAAAGACAATAAATTAAGTAGAACTTATCAAATTCGTTTGGTTGATTTCTCTAAAGTAGATGAGGTTGTTCGGATTTTGTCTGAACAATCATCAGTAGCTTATGCAGAGCTAAAAGATTTGCACAAGTTACTTACCACACCGAATGATTTAGGACCAGACGGAACTCAAGGAGGCTGGGGGTCAATTACTCCACAGAATAACCAATGGTATTTACATAAAATTCAGGCGCAAGATGCTTGGGATTTTTCAACAGGAAGTGCTTCCATTAAAGTTGCTGTGACTGATGATGCATTTAAAGTAGATCATCCTGATTTGGTGAACAAAATGTTGCCAGGAAGAGATGTTGTAGGAAATAACAATGATCCATCGCCTTGTGGTTCAACGGACGGATTTCACGGTACGCATGTAGCCGGCACCGTTGGTGCAGAAACAGATAATGGAATAGGCATAGCCTCGATTGGCTGGAATGTTAGCATCATTCCTGTGAAAATAGCAAATTGTTCTGCGCAATTATCAGGAGGATATGACGGAGTAATTTGGTCTGCAGATAATGATGCAGATGTAATTAACATGTCTTGGGGAGGACCCAACGCTGGTCAGTATGGTTTGAATATTATCAATTATGCGCACAATGCTGGTGCTATTTTGGTGGCTGCCGCGGGTAATGATGGCACAAATAACGTTCTATATCCTGCTGCTTATGCGAATGTAATAGCTGTAGGAGCTACGACAATTACCGACGCTAAGGCGAGTTTTTCTCAATACGGTCCAGAAATAGATGTACTTGCTCCTGGAGCGGCGATTAGAAGTACCAATCATCAGGATGCCTACGCTCCTTCGCAGGGTACATCGATGGCTTCTCCTATTGTAGCCGGATTATTAGGACTTATGAAGTCTTATGCTCCTGAAGCAACCAATGAACAAATCATAGAATGTTTAAAAAGTGGATGTGATAATGTAGATGCTCAAAATTCTAGTATTACTCAATTCATTGGCTCGGGAAGGATTAATGCGTATAAATCGATGCAGTGTTTAGAGCAGTATTCAGTTTCTTATCAATATGATGCTGGTATTACTGAAGTAATAAGTCCTGAGGGGAATTACTGTGGTGGTAATTTTGTACCTGAAGTTGTGTTAAGAAATTTCGGAGAAGAAACATTGACCTCTGTTAAAATAAATTACGGTTGGGGAGGAAATACTTACACGTATGATTGGACTGGAAGTCTTTCTAACGGTCAGACAGCGCAAGTAACGTTGCCTCAACAATCCTCTGCTTCTGGAAATTTTACTTTTATGGCATCGACCTCTAATCCAAATGGTCAGCAGGATGAAAACTCATCGAATGACTCTTCAACTTCTGCATTTAATATTGATGAAGATGGTGAAGCAGTTGAATTTACATTAACGTTAGATTGTTTTGGAAGTGAAGTGAGTTGGGAAATCAGAAACCAAGAAACCAATAGCTTAGAATTCTCTGGTAGCGGTTATGCAGATAATACTTCTGGAGAAGTAATTGTAAGTAACTTCTGTATTAGCGCTGGCTGTTATGAATTTATAATTCAAGATGAATATGGTGATGGGATGTATGGAGCTCAATGGCAAAGTTGTAGTATAAATGGCGATTATAAGTTAGAAGATAAAGAGGGCAATATTTTGTTTCAAATGACAGCACCTAATGCTGACTTCGGAGCTGAGGCTGTTCACGATTTCTGTATAAACGAAACACCTTCTACTGGTGATAATGATCAAGGTGACAATACTGCTTCTACAAAGGATTTCGATCCAAGTAAAAATATTGTAGTATTTCCAAATCCTTCTTCAGGAAAATTTAACTTGAGAATAGAAGGTTGGAATAAAGAGTTTAATATTCTTGTTAAAGATGTACTAGGGAGAACTGTGATAAAGCCTCAAACTGTTCAGGCTCATTCCAATCAAAATGTAGAGATTGATTTGACACCTTTCAATAAAGGTGTATACTTTATCATGCTTGATGGAGAAGAGCTCTCATTCACAAGAAGAGTTATCGTAAAGTAGTTTATGTTGTGTAGTAACCTCATGATTATTAATCATAAATCTTAGCTCATTAGCAGATTAAATATAAATAGTAGAGCGAATCTAGTCTAGATTCGCTTTACTTATTTTATGTGATTTTGTAATTACTATTATGAAAGTTCATTCATGAATGCTATATCTGAAATAGTGATTTCGGTTACTATACATTCATGCTCAGGATAAAAGGTTTTGTTTAAGAGCTAAGCACTGTAAAATGAAACCCTATGAATTCAAAGCTAAAGCTTATCCTTCATACAGTTTACTTAGTTAACTCTTTTTGTTTTTGTCTGTTTTTTTCAAGTCTTCTTTCTAATCTTTGTTCTATGCGAATTAACCGTTTTTGTCTAAAGGATAGTTTTTCATTTTGAGCTTTAGGGGAAATTCGACTTTCTAATGTATGTTCCTCCTTGCCTTCTCCTTTTTTTAGAGTAAATGAGTAATCTCTATCGTGTTGTACAACAATATCTTTTAATAGATATGTTACATACCCTTCTTTTACTAACTCAATTGTTACAGGTTGCTCGTTGTAATCAGCTATAGATAAAACGCTACTTGTTTTTTCTGTTGTTACTTTCGACAGTGTTTTTCCATCTTGTATGAGTCGAACGTGAACTCCTGCAAGCGACTCTCCATTTTCGTCAGTTACTTCAATCCTTACCGTTATTACTCCAGTAAGAAATTTAGAAAAATTAGGGAGTGTTGTTTTGGAATTAGTAATTGGTGAAAAGCTAAAACTATTTAGAGTAATTCCTAATACAAAAGAACAAGTTAGAAGATTTTTAATAGTTAATAATTTCATGATTCATAATTTTATAGTTTATGTCGGAAAAATACTGATTCCTTTACGAATTTACAATAGTCATTTTAAAAAATCTAATAATTCATTAGATTGATAGGACTGTTCATTTTAGTCAATTTCAAAAATTATACCATTTAGCATAAAAAACATTCCAGTTATCATTAATATTTTGATTCATCTTCAAGGTTGAATAAATTTGTTTTGAATTAAAAATGAACACATTATGAATCTATTAGTTAAAAATACCATCCTTTGTGGTCTTGTTGTTTTATTATCGCTTAAAACTTTTGGTCAAATTGACCCTCAATCTTCTCCTTATTATGCTAACGGCACTTATGATGTCTTAAACGAGGCACATACAGATGTTAATCCTAATGTATACTCTTTTAGACCAGATGTTCCGGTGGGTGAAACTTTCCCTGTTTTTATTTTTCAGTTAGGTGCAAATGGTTTCGGAGGCTCGGCAATAGACCATACCAGTTATGATATTTTTATGGAGCACTTAGCATCTTGGGGTTATATCGTTTTAGTAATTGATGATGCTTCTGCTGGCCTTCCAAACGGAGGTTCTTTCAGTACAGTTTATGATTGGTACAATGGTAAAATTAGTGATAATTCACATTGGCTAAGCGATTTTGCAAACAATGATAAAGTTGTTGTTGGGGGACACTCTAATGGTGGAGTAAATGCTACTGGTTTTTTACAAGATCATAAACAAGAAATTGAGGGAGTAGTGTTTTTCGCTTCTTACCCGAGTGAAGGAATACTTGGTTTTGGAGCTCATAATATAGCTGACTTCCCAGGTTATGTTCTTTCAATAGCAGGGGATGAAGACGGTCAAAGTACTCCAAGTGATTGTTTTGATGGGTATGAATTATTTGAGGAGGCTGCTTGTAAATACTATGTGAATATCGATGGATTAGGACATGGGGGCTTTGGAGATTATGATAACCCAGATCAACCGGTAGGGAGTATAGGTAGAGATAATGCTACAGCGAGTATTCGTCATTACCTTGTTAGCTTTATGGAGTTATCCATGAAAGGAAATCAAAGTGCCGAAGAACATTTGAAAGTTGAGGATTTTCAACCAAATACTACAAAAGAATACGAATCGACCTGTCCTTTTGAGGGAGTAGATGAAGATGATGATGATCCAGTAGATGATGATCAAGACGATCCCGTAGATGAAGAGGATGAGGATCCAATAGATGATGATGAAGATGATCTTGAGGATGAGGATCCAATAGATGAAGAAGAAGATACGGCTAACCTTGAAGAAGTAGAGTTAGAGTTAACTATTTTTCCAAATCCGACTCAATCGACGGTGAATATTATCATTAACGAAGAAATAGAAACAGTAAGTGTATATGACAATACGGGTAAAAAAGTAGTTGTTTCCATTTCTGAAAATGTGCTTGATTTTACAAATCTATCTAAAGGGGTGTATTTTGTTCATGTGAATAACAATTATATTCATAAAGTCGTTAAACAATAATTATATTGCGTTTCAAATAGATGAAGAGATCGTATCATTTACGGTCTCTTTTTTTGTGATAGTTACAAAAAAAACATGAAGCAAATAGATTATCAGATCAGTTTCGTTACTCTTTTAACACCTTTATTACGTATTTCGGATGGTTGTTTTTCGATAAACTCAATATATACATCCCCTTTGGTAATTCTGAAAAGTCGATTTCTTTATTGCTGACATTTCCGGTATTTAAAAGTTTCCCCTGTGTATTTCTGACTTCAAATTCCGCTTCATCACAGCCTAGACAGTCTAATGACAGCTTGCTACTAACTGGGTTTGGGTAAGCTTTTACTGTTTTAAATTTAATACCTTCAGTTGATAGTACTTCATCATTTCCTTCTAACATATAGGTCCATACAGTCCTGAGAATAGGTTGACCATTTTCTATGGGGGTATAACTATCAGCAACCATGGCTCCATGAAACTTAGAGGGGTCGTTTGCCGGTGTGAGTTGAGTATATAACTGTAGTGAATTATTAAAAGGAGTGGTGGTCGTATCGACTAAAACTTTACTTCCAAAATTGGCCATTCCATAATTTTGCCAAGTGGTTAACAGTGTGCTGAAATTCACCATTTCATCTTCTTCGTGTGCTAAACCATAATAGTTACTTTCTTCAGTTTCTCCAATCCAAGTAATCCAGTCTGCATTTCTATTTAGAATAGGCATCCAGTCCATAGCGGCAAACATTACGACGCGTTCCACTTTTTTAATTTTAGAGATAATTCCAGCATGTCCTCCACCTTGTGAATGTCCACTGACAATAATATGTTCCCATAATATTTCACCTTCTGAGATAAACTGCCCCCAGTTTTCATTAGGAGATTCATCATCTAAGAACTCTAGCAGTTTTAATACTCTTCTTTCTATACAATTGTATTCGTCAACATTTACTTCACTATGACGGTCTATTCCGTCAAAGATTTCCAATCTAGCACGACTGTGGCATGTGGTATCAGTCGAAGTTAAGCAGATTTGATTTATTGCTTCATCATTAGGGTAAGTAAGCCCTATGGAGTGATAACCTAAATTTGCTGCATGTTTTAATATTTCCCTGTATAAAAAAGGCACACCACCGGTACCAGGAAAAAATAGAAATAGTTTGTTCTTGTGAGGTGTTATTTCACTTATATAAGCAAGGTGGAAATTATTTGGAGCACTGCTTTCTGGATCGGCATCATTAGGCCTTACTGTATGTAAGGTTTGTCCGTTTAAAAAGAATGGAGCTAGTGTTGCTATAAATAATAACCTCAAGTAATACATTGTAACTATTTTCTAATTAACTAAGGTACTAAGAAATATGTTTAGGGCAAATAAGTTTATTACTTTTAAGGGTTCAAATAAAAGTTGTTTATGTTTCGTGTTTTAGGGCTCACTATTGTACTGTTGACTTTTAGCGTTTTCATTAATGCTCAAATAGATGATGAATACAATGAGAATTATCGTGAGGAACTAAAACTATTGGTTGTAAATAATAATTGGGAAGATTTAAGTGTACGCTATTATACCGAGAATGAATTACCATATTTGAATATTTGGGAAACGCCTTTAATTTATTTGTTGAGTAATAATTTCAATGGGTTTTCACGTTCGCTTCAAGATTATGCAGAAAACTTATCATACAGTGTTAAAGGTAGATTTGGTTATGTAGGAGAAAGTACTTTGTTTTATGATCAATATCTCTTTGAAAATTCAGTTAATGATGAATTATGGCATACGATTAAGGCTTTTTTATCTCGACATCCTAAGGATTTATTATCACAACTTCACTTGGAAGGGTTGAATCAGGAACAAAAACAGTTTTTGGAACTCTATGTTTATTTTTCCGTTTGGTATTTTCAGCGAGCAGAGGAAACTTTAGATAAATTCATTGAAGAAAAAGCTGAATTGTTTATAGAGAATTATCCCACCTCAACTTTTACGTTATATGTGGAGAGGTTTATTATCCCAAGAGAAAAGGCAAGTGATCTACGGATATTAGTAGATGCTGGTATTTCTCTTCAGCTTTTGGATAATGAGCTAAAAAGACATATAGACCCTGCAATAGGTTTTGCATCTAGTTTGTATTTTTATAGAAAGAATCTTTTTGTTGGAGCTGGAATTAATTCGTTTAGCGCAAGCGTGAAAAAAGACTTTAATTATTTGGATACGTGGTATCAAGATTCTGCTTCTACTATCTTTATGTTAGATGTTTCTTTAGGTTACAGTCATCGTATTACGGATAAGGTGAGTATATCTCCAGTGGTAACGTATCGTTTTGCGGACTTATCGTATCAATATTTCGATGAACAGTCAGATAGCTTTTCGGAGTTACTTTCTATTCGCTCCCATAGTCCTATGTTTGGTGCTTTTATAGACTGGGAGTTCGCGCATAAACGTTGGAAAACACTTGATAATAATTCAATAGAATTTAAAAGTCTTTATTCACAGAAAAATTTTGGTATACGATTGGGACTACATTATAGTTTTCTCCAATGGGGAAGAAAGACGGAACAATTAAATGGAAATGCTTTTATGGCGAGCTTCAAGTTACTTTATACAGTGGCTCTTCCTAAACGAAGTATAAAGAGATAATTTTGAATAAAGAGTTTTCACTTTGTTAAATCATATTGAAAGCTATATTGACCCGGTTTCGATTTGTTTTCCAATAATGCTTTGTACATCCACACTTCTTGCAAATCACCCCTTCTTGTTCTCTGTAAGAGATAAACGCTTCTTTACAAGATGATTCATCTGGATAATTCTTATAAAATTCTAAAATATTCATGACTTTTTCTTTTTGTTTTCACAAAGCTAAAGCCACACAACGTAATCTATTTACGGTTTAAGGGGTAAAGTTGCGGATATGCATTTTAGTTTTTCGAAATTAAGGGTAAACTTTTCGAAAAATGCACTAAATGAATAAATGACCCTTTTGAATGAATAAATGACGTGTTTGAGCCGTTGAATGGTAAAAATATTATATGCTTATCGGCTTTTTTACCCAAAGAACTACAAGTGCCTGAAAAACAGATTAAGCTGGGATAACATGGGAAGTATAAAAGAGGTTTCTCCCGATGGTCGAAATGACAGTTAGCTTAAGTCATGAAGGGAGGAGAATTGGCGGCTTCGCTGCCAATTCTCCTCCCCGAACCTCGACTAGACGCTGTCATTTCGAACGAAGTGAGAAATCTCTATACTATAGTTTCCTATGTTGATAGGGGTAAAGTTGCGGATATGCATTTAAATAAAAGTTAAATCTGTAAACTTTTTTTAGGACGGGTCATATAGTTATTATGAATAATGAGTGGCTCTGCCAAAAACATTCTTACCCCCCCCCATAAATTCGACCTTTTTAGATGCATTCATTTCATTAGTAGTTTTATTAATCCTTAATGAGCTAAAAAATTCGTCAAAATCTTCTGTTGTCTCACTTAATTTGTTGTACGTGTAAATGTCAACCGTATTTTTCTTGCTCCCATTATCTATTAATAAGTCTTGAATTCGAAAATCATCATTGGATATCTCCTTCATTTCGAATCGATCGATAGGATCTTGACTAGTACTTCCGACATAAAAAGCATCCAATGTTTCAGATTGTAAAATATAAAGGTAGTGCATATTGATAAAGGTAATGTTATAAAACCAAAAAGGGCTAG
>SKHH01000088.1 GCA_007117055.1 Lishizhenia sp.
CATTTAAAGCGAATAATAAGATACTGCTAAAAGGAGGAAAGGAAGCTTACCATTCTAACAAAATACTTGTTCACCTTTGGCATGAAGCATTAAAGGAAAATGAGTTAAGCAACGCATGGATTAAAATGCTTGAATTGAATAGAGAAGAAACACAGGCCTTTTTAGCAAATCCGACTGAAAAATTAGACCTCATTGTACCGAGAGGTGGAGAACGATTAATTGGGTTTGTAAAGCAGCATGCAACATGTGCAGTACTCATCAGCGGGAGAGGAAATAACTTTTTATATGTTTCTCCAAAAGCAGATTGGAACAAAACGATTCCAGTAATTATTAACGCTAAAACAAACAAAATTTCAGGATGTAACGCACTCGACAAGGTTCTTATTGATCAAAACTTACCCGATTTTGAAAATAAAGTAAAGGATCTCATCACTATTTTAAAAGATGAGAAAGTAGAAGTTTTAGTAGATGATACCATACAAAAATTTGCAACAGAAGAAAAACTAATTCCTTCAGAAGTAACCTGGAGTGAAGAGTTTTTATCTATGAAAATTGTACTTGCGTCAACTGAAGACTTGACAAAAGCGATTGAAACCATAAATAAATACTCTGGCCATCATTCAGCTGTAATCATGACAGAAGATGCTACAGAGGCTAAACAATTTATGGAGCAGGTTGACAGTGCTGCTGTATATCAAAATGCTTCTTCACGATTTACCGATGGTGGTCAAATGGGCGTTGGTGCCGAATTAGCAATTAGTACTGATAAGCTGCATCATAGAGGTCCTTTAGGTTTAAAACAGTTGGTCACTAACAAATATTACGTTTTTGGAGATGGTCATATAAGGTCCTAAATCATAATAACGCAAAAAAAATATTCGCCCCTAGAAACTATTGTTTTCTGGGGGTTGTCATTTTGACAGTGTGCAAGCATTGGCATAATGATTGACATGGATTCTGGAAATTAGAAAATCAATTATCATGAAAACAGGACATATTAATGTAGAAACGGAAAACATTTTTCCAATCATTAAAAAGTTTTTATACTCAGATCACGAAATATTTTTACGTGAGCTAGTTTCTAATGCTGTTGATGCTTCTCAAAAACTAAAAGTACTGGCGAAAAAAGGTGAATACAAGAATGAACTTGGTGACCTTAAAGTAGAGGTTTTGTTAGATAAAGAAGCGAAAACATTAACCATACGTGATTACGGAATTGGTATGAATGCTGAGGAAATCGATAAATACATTAATCAAATCGCTTTTTCTGGCGCAGAAGAATTCGTAAAACAATACGAAGGGAAAGATGGAGCTGAGCAAATCATAGGTCACTTTGGACTTGGATTTTATTCGGCTTTCATGGTTGCAGAAAAAGTTCAAATCCGCTCATTAGCCCGACATGACGGTGCTCAAGCTGTTCAATGGGAAAGTAATGGGACTACGGAATACTCCATTACTGAAATTGAAAAAGATCAACGAGGAACGGACATCATACTACACATAACAGAAGAATCGAAAGAGTTTTTAGAGGAACCTAGAATCCGTGGTATCCTTGATAAATACTGTAAATTCTTGCCTACACCTGTTATTTTTGGAACTCGCACAGAGTACAAAGATGATCCGTCTGGAGAAAAAGATGAAGATGGAAAAGTAAAACAAATTTCTTTTGAAGTTCCAAATCAAATAAACAATACGGAGCCAACTTGGACAAAAAAACCGGTTGACTTAAAAGAAGAGGATTACAAAGGTTTTTATCGTGAATTGTACCCTATGACTTTCGAGGAACCTCTATTCCATATTCACTTAAATGTTGATTATCCATTTAACCTAACTGGGATTTTATATTTCCCAAAAATCAAAGAAAACGTTGAAGTACAACGAAATAAAATCAACCTTTACTCAAACCAAGTATTCATTACAGACAATGTAGAAGAAATTGTACCTGAATTCTTGACACTTCTTCATGGTGTGATAGATTCTCCAGATATTCCGTTGAATGTATCTCGTTCGTATTTACAAGCAGATGGAAATGTAAAAAAAATCAGCTCTCACATCACGAAAAAAGTTGCGGACAAGCTAAAGGAGATGTTCAACAAAGATCGAGAAGACTTTGAAAGTAAATACAATGATTTAAAAGTGTTTGTTGAATACGGAATGCTTTCCGATGATAAATTTGCGGATAAAGCTAAATCATTTGCATTAGTAAAAAATACCGCTGACAAATTTTTCACAGTTGAAGAATTTAAAGAGAAAGTAGCTCCACTTCAAACGGACAAAGACGGAAAGACTATTTTCCTATATACTCACGATAAAGAGGCTCAATTTAGCTTTGTAAAAGCAGCTCAAGACAGAGGTTATGAAGTACTGGAGCTTTCTAGTCCGCTTTCCAGTCACTGGATCCAAAAAATTGAAACTACTTTTGAGAACATCAGCTTCGCAAGAGTGGATGCAGACACCTTGGATAAATTAATTAAGAAGGATGAAGAAATTCCATCTAAGTTAACAAAGGAAGATGAGGAAAAACTGAAACCAGTATTTGAAAGCATTGTAGACAAAGACAAATTTAAAATAGAATTTGAAAGTATGTCAGAGTCGGAATCACCAATTGTATTGACCCAACCCGAATTTATTCGAAGAATGATGGAGCAGCAAAAACTTGGTGG
>SKHH01000023.1 GCA_007117055.1 Lishizhenia sp.
ACTAAGGAGGTGAAAATTATTAAGATTACATCAGACGAAATTGAAGTATTAATTGATGGATATCTAGCACGAATCCACAAAAGCAGTGATTTAAAGCAGATACGTGAATATCACAACCGAATTAATCGTCTGTGGTCTCACCTAAGAAAAGCAAGTGAAATTATCATCCATACGGATGGAAGTTGTAAAAATAGTCATAATGAACAGCTAGAATCGTATGGATCTTGGGGTTATATCATTAAAGACCTCAAGGGTAATAAAATAAAGGAAAATTGTGAACGACTCGACTCCGAAGTGGAAATTGGAGGAGAATCTGTTCATGTAAGTAATAATATTGCTGAATACCTAGCAGCTGTTCACGCACTTCAATGGGCGTTAGATAATGGATACGAACATGCTGAAATAACTTTGTATACAGATTCTTTGCTTATGGTCAAACAAATTAATCGTACATCAAGAACAACATCCCCCCATCTCTTGATATTACGAAATAGAATTGATGCCTTTATAGCAAAGGCTCAGAAAGTAAAAATTGTCTATGTCCCTAGAGAAAAGAACACGAATGCACACGACGTAGCAGAAAAAGCATATGAAAGAGTTGATAATAGTAGACTTTCTCATTTAATTTAGTAACTTTGTCGTTTTTTGTAAGACAATATCGTTTTTTGTAAGACAATATCGTTTTTTTGTTTTTTTTTGTAGGTTAAAGGGAAAAAGTGAAGAATATCACTAAGGAGGAGTACGATGCATTATTTACATGGAATATTGGTTAATATTAGCGATTTCGCTGATGAGCAAAATCTTGAAGTTTTAGCTAGGCAAAGGGCTATGTCCGAAACAGAACAATACCATGGTCAAGTTTTTGATTGGAGAACAGAAGAGGATGCGGGTCGTTATTCAGAATATCACCCTGGTTTCGGAGTGACATTGGGAGTGAAAGAACCAAAAAAGTTTTTAGAGGAATTTAACAATTTTGTTGATTCTCCGCTACGAGAAGCTATAGCTACCTCTGAATGGCTCAAGCATGAAAATCATTCTTGGAGAACCGAAGCTCAAATAAAAACTATTGATGGTTGCGAAAAAATCTTGGAAAATGACGAAATAAGAGAAGTAAATGGTGTATTTTGGAGTGGCGTTAAAACCCCCACAGTTTTTTCTTTTGATAAAGAATCATTAGAGAGAATATGGGAAAATGAAGAACGTTATTCAATGCAACTCTATCGCATCAAAAAAATAGTACAACTTATTGATGGTGACTATATAAGCGATAGTTATTTTTACGATGCTGAATGGGGAGGTAGTAAGATTCCCAAAGATAGAGTTGAAAAAATCCGAGAAAATCCCAGCAAATACGCCATTGTATATGTTGATATCCACAACTAATGAATAAGATGTTTTGTCCTCGATGCAGGAAGCGCCGTGCTGCAATAAAAGATTATAGAGGGAGCAAAATTTATGCCTGTACAAGAGTTATTGTTTTCTAGTAGTAAAAAAGAGCATTCAGCAACAGAGTCTTTTGATTATAAAAACCATCGTTTTTTAGCGACGCACGAATTAGAACGAATACAATTGGTTCACCCTTTATTAGGCCTGTGGACAACATTGACCTTTGAATTTAATGGTCATTTAAAAGGAACGTATGAGTATGGAAAAGCGAATGAGAAATGCAAGATTCCCATACTCTATGATTTTAATTCGCCAGTAAAAGCTGCTGGTAAATTAAATCAAATTCTAGCAAAAAAATTAAACGACGGTTTTGTTGTCAATCATATATATCAAAATCAAGATTGTATCTACGAGCTGGCAGATTAGTTTCAGTTAAAAGTTTGTTGTGATACATGTTTCTTTTTGTAACATATATTTATGTTGACAGCACGATTTAATAATGGTACAATAAGTTAAAGAACAAATACTATTGATAGGAGGTGCGTCTTTTGGCTAATATCGATAAAAAATGGGTACGCAAACCAATTTTTGATTCTGGTGTATGTACTGGTTGTAAAAGGATATATGATGGAGAATTAAATCCTCCAGCCGAAGGCTTTTTTACATCAGACAAAGAACTTCTGTGTTTGTCGTGTTATAGAAAGATGATCGAAGAATCTACAAAAAGATAGGTTTCATAGCTTGCTTTAGGGGTTTAAATATGGATTTTCGGGGGGACTTACAATTAACAACACGATAAACTCAATTGCTGCCTGTATTACAGAGGCAAATACACGCCTGGTAAAAACAATAAAGTTAGATGAGTTAAAACAGATGTCTTTGTTTTTACCACTCACACTCATCCTCCTTATGGAAGAGAAAGGGTTAATTACTGAAGAAGAACGAAGATCGTTAATTGAAGATTCAAAAGACTTTGCAAGTGATACCGTTGTACAATTACCGGAATACTTAATATAATTTTATAAAAGGGGTGGTCCATCTGATGCGCGATTTAGTCCCGCATATATCTTGTTTCGGAACTTTTATATCCCGACAATTTGAAGATGGCGACTACATTACTGTTGGAGGGAAAATCGTAGAACATCATACTCTTCCTGCGATTTTCGATGAACATGGAACAGAAGAATATATCAAATTGGAAGACGGCTCGGATGAAATCCGGGCTTTTGTCTTCTCTAAATTGATACCTGATCCGTCTATTCTATTTGTTGGTAATGTAGTTTTAGTCAACGGGAGATTAAACATATTACAGCATCGTATTGACAGAAAAGAACAATTGTCCATAAGTGGTATTGAAGTTACAAGTCTTAAAGACGTAATTAAAAATTCAAAGGATGATATGAATGAAGTTTCAAATGATAAAGAGGTTTAGTCTTATTGACGATCAAGATAATTTGGTTGATACAATTCCGTTTGAAGATAACGATGGCCATATTCATGATTATGAAATGGCTGCAGCTGTTAAGTATGGCCAAACTCTATTTGTATTACTAAATAAACAAGATGATTCTTCGAATTTTATTGTAGCCATGCAAACTCCAGCTGGTTTAGCACTTGCAAATAAAGAAGATACAATTGCAGTAAGCAAGTATTTTTCGGACAATATGAAAGGAGATTTATAATGTGTGAATTACGCAGATTGTATTCCTTAAACGAAAATGAAATCGAACAATGGCAAACCATTCGTATGCAATTTGGCGAAGAACAATATGGCGATGCTCATCTCAATCGCTATAATCTTGTTGATATAGCAGAAGAGCTACTCGATGCCATTCACATTCATTCATTATTCGTTGATCGAATCCGAAAGTCTCCTACGATGTATTCAGATCATAGTGCTTCATATCTTTTTCGATTAAGCCGATCATTTATTAATACAATGATGCAAGGGTTTCTTTTGCTTCAGCAAATGGATCAATTAATCGAAGATGGAGACTGTACAGACGCCCAGGGTGGCGATAGAATCGGCATCGAAGTATTACAAAAACAAAAGGAGGATTAGATATGCCAGATGTTTCAATGTTAGAGTAAAAAAAAAAAATCTCTTTAGAAGATGCATTTGAACAGTATTTAGAAGCTACTGTTGAAAAGCAAGACGCAACGGAAAAAGAGAAGTTTTATGAAAATATTTTACGGTTTTATGTATCGAACAACAATGATACAAAAAAAACAAAATCTCTTCATAAAGAATCAAAAAAGGACCTAATAACGGAAACGCTTAAATTCAATGATGCATACGAGCTATCGCAGAAAGATATTGCTCGTAAAAGCATGAAATACGGCGACTTCCATAAAACACTTTGTTCTATGCGTAACGAATTAGAAAACGAGTTAAAAAAAGCCGACTTGAATTCCTATTTTACCATAGAATTGCGTTTAAATTTGTTAGATTATCTTTTGGATAAATGGAACTCGTATATTACGTATCCTGTATCACCACGTTTTACTATCAAATTAAGTGAACAATAGGAGGAGATTATCATCCAATCCAAACAATCTGTGGAACAAATGCAAGCAGGGCTAAAGAATCACGTTTTAGCCCTGTATACGTCGTTACAAGAATCTAGTGGTTTGACGCAAACACAAGCAAAAGTATTGCTGCTTTCTATGATTGAACATGAACATCACGACTTATTAGAAAGTCTTGTGTATGTACCCGACAGTACAAAAGACAAACATATTCCACAAATACTGCTTAAATTAGCCGATAACTGTCCCGAAGATTTACGAGTGCCTATGAAAAAAACAGCGGAATGGATCTCTTCAATTTAAGGAGATGAAAAAATGAACGAGCTTATAGAACAAGCATTAATTGATTTGAATAAGCAGTTTGGTAAGGGTACTATTCTGCCTTTAGGAAGTGCTCCTGAAGATTATTTTACATTACAAGTCGTTCCAACGGGTATTAAACAACTAGATATAGCATTAGGATGCGGAGGCGTTCCACGTGGCCGTACAATCGAAGTATTTGGTCCATATTCTTCAGGAAAATCAACACTCGCTACAATTATAGGTGCTTCGTGGCAATCTCATTGTAGTGATGCAGTGATTGGCTTTATTGAACCCGAAAATACATTTGATATGAAGTATGCAAAAAAATTAGGCGTTGATCCCGATAGAACTCTTGTTAGTCAGCCAACATCAGGAGAAGATGCTATTGATGTAGCTGCAAGACTATTTCGTTCTGGAGTTGACCTTCTAATTGTAGACTCGGTATCCGCTTTAATTCCCATGTCTGAAGCAAATGCTAGTATGTCAGATAATTTTATTGGAGCTCATGCGCGATTAATGTCTAGGGCCTTACGAGTTTTAACACCTCTCATGAATAAAAACAAAGAGAGACGATCATCCATTATTTTTATTAATCAAACTCGTGAAAAAGTTGGTCAGATGTTTGGAAACCCTAATGTAACGACTGGTGGAAATGCTTTGCCATTCTATGCTTCTATTCGACTTTCTTTATTATCGGGAGCTAAAGAAGATGTTCTTTCTCGTACGGTAGTTGATCCATTTTCAGGAGAAAAAGTCAAAGAAATCTACGGTCAAAAAACTCGTATTACTGTAAAGAAAAACAAAGTTGGAAATCCCAATATTGAATGTTCCTTTGATTTGGTTTGGGGAGAAGGTCCTGACAAAAAAACAGAATCCTTGGATGTAGGATTATATCTAGGAGTTATTAAAAATCCTAAACAAGGGACTTATATTATTGATATACCTTCTGCTTTAAATGGAGCTACGGATGAATATAAAATTCGTGGGATTGAAAAATTAAAAAATGCTTTGTTTACAGATGAGTCATTACTTAACGAAGTTAATCGTCAAATCGATGAAATTATGCTTAAAAAATTAAAGGATCCCATCTTATTGGCCGATGTAGATATAGTCAACATAGATTCTCTTCCAATTGAAGAAAATAGTGGTATTAACGTATAATAGTTTGAAAAAATTGTAATTTACGTTATTTAGCTATTGATTTTTAAATCGAACAGTGCTATAATACAGTTAGTAACAAAGAACGCAGCAAAAAGAGGGGATGGAGAAATGTATAAGAACTTACAAGAATTAATGGAAAGTCTTGGAGGAACCGAATCGCAAAATAAAGTTCTTGAATACATTGTCGAGAACAAAAATACGGAAGGGTTTTTAACTCCAGGTCGTTTAAAAATCACTTACCGAGATTTAGGTGTTTCTTCTAATGTTTCCCTTGGATCAGTAACTAGAGCATTTGTTCATTGGGAAAATGCTGGTGTTATTCATGTTCAACCGGGATTAAACAGAAGAGATCCAAATACAATTCAATATCTTGGACCGCCCTTAGAAATGAATGACCATCCTCTTTTTATCATCCAAAAAGAATTTGAAGAACTGATGAAAAAGCAACAAGACGTTCAAACATCAATGGAAATTTTAGCATCTCGTATTGAGTTTATCATACGAAGCGAAAGAGATAGTCCTATATCTATCTTTCGAGAAGGTATGCCAAAACAAGTCGGTGAGTATAAAGGTAAGCCCATATATATTATCACTAACAATACTGAGATTGACAATGATATTGAGGTTGATGGTCAAGAATAATTCAATAACGATCAGTAAAAAAGAGAAAGTAGGATAGTCCTATTTCCTCTTTTTTTTACAGGGGTGATTGTATGGAACATGTATCAATTGATGACCGAATCCAACTTTATATGCAGAGGGCATATGATATCCGTATTAATGTGGATGCATCCACCTATGAATTGCGCTGCTTAGAAAAAGACTTGGATGACCTTCAAACAGATATTTTATTTGATTACAGTGACATTAGAGCGCAATACCAAGACATTCAACGCTCTATTGAGGTAATTACTAAAACAAATATATCTGGAACGAATGACTACGACAGAAGAGCTTCTGGATTAAATGCAGCTAGAAGTGTAACTCAAGAAAATGAAGATGGTACAACGATAACAATCAATCTTTTTCAAATCGAATCCGATTTGCGTCGAAAATTCTTTCTGCTTCAGGATATTTTTAGTCTCTTACGAGATAAGAGCCAGCGCATAGTTACATTGCGATCTACATTAAAAATAGAAGAAGAATTGATTGCACGCTAATGTAAGGAGTGATACGACATCGATAATTGCCGGTTAGAAAACGAGTGTAAAAACTTTAATAAGTCCTGTTTTTTATGCGTAGATTGCTCTTGTTTCGTATTAAAAAACAAAGGCAAGCCATTAGGTTCTAAGGTTAAAAAAGAAGGTATTGGATTTGAAAACCAAGTGGTCAAAGAATATAACGATGTCATGCTAGGTATTAGAGTATTAGGATCGGGAGCATTCCCTGGAATGAAGGGCGACGTTGATTTAGTCACAATGCTTGGAGAATGCAAAACAAGAGGGACGGTTAATAGCTCCGGTGAAAAAACCATATCCATCTTGAAGTCGATGCTAGAAAAGATTAAAAAGGAAGCAGGGCATGACAAGCTTCCTATTCTACCATTTCAATACAAGGGCGATGAAACCGTGTATGTTGCCATGGAGTTTGATATTCTATTATGGTTGGTACATCAAATTGAAGAATTAAAAAAAGGAGAATGATCATGAATAAAAAAGAAGTTGCAAGAAAATTATTTCCTGGATTCCGTAAGTGGCTTACAAAAAATGAGGTTGACCCTAGTTCGTATACAGTTGCAGAATGGTCCCAGCTTTCTTTAAACGTATTGTGGGAAGAGTATCAAACGCAATTAATTCAATACATGCATGAACAAGAATCTAAGATTGTCGAAAACCCAAATCAAATGAAATTACCGTTGGATGAGTTGACGCCTGAAGAAGTTTCAGAAGAAGATGATTCCAATGAACCTGTCGAAATAACTTCACAGGCATCGTGAATCTAAAAAGGATGTGAAAATATGACCCAATTGTATATGGGGGGCGTCAACTACGAAACTCGTACTGGCGCCCCTTGGGTGTCTACAGAAATATTTACAGTCGGCTGTGAAAAAAGTTGTCCAGGCTGCATCAATAATTTCTTTAACGAAAAAAATGCCAAACATAGGGTGTTTGAAGCCGAAGAACTAGCGGATATTCTAATAGAACAAGTACCCTATAGAAAATTGACTATATCTGGAGGAGAACCATTTTTACAGGCTGAAGGACTATGTGAACTCATTTATCATTTGAAGCGTAAAAGTGGAGATTTGGATGGAGGTTGGAAAATTCTTTGTTATTCGGGATATACATTTGAGGAACTCCGAGAAAAGGCTGTTAAAGATCTTTTTATTCACTGGTTATTGCTTAAAATTGATATTTTAGTTGATGGACCCTTCGTCCAAGAGCTTGCGTATCCAAAAGAAGAATTCACATATGTAGGATCATCGAATCAGCGAATCATTGATCCTTTTCGTAGTGTTGTCGAAGATAAGGTGATATTATATGGCGTACTTTAGGCCGTATACAACAAAGGATTTCATATATGGAAAGCACCCATTGCATGATGGACGAGAAATGTATAGCACAAAATGGAAGGAGGTTAATAATTTGGAAGGAAAATCTGCGCATTCACTTATTGTTGATGAATTTGCATTTGACTACTTAGAAGAAGTAAAACAAAACCTAAAAGCTAAAGGTACAGAAGGTAAAATTCCGTCTGTTAGAAGGAAATCTACAGAACAAGAGCAAGTAGATTTATCGAATCTACCGCATGGGTTAGATGAGGATTCGATTCGAGACTGTAATTTAGCCAAAGTACCTATTAGAATTATATCATCAAATATTTCTCTTCCGATCGAATTTAACTTAGCTATTACATCAAAAGGGATTGTATTAGATGCGGAATCAAAAGAAGGTGATCTAGACTTAGAGAAAACATTGTTTACATTTGATGAATTCCATTCTTTGTTGCTAGAAAAAGAAAGCAGAGGATGTTCATTAGATAATCTTCCGGATTTTAAGAAAAGAAAAGATGGTATGGTATTTAAAGCTGTAGACAAATTGTTTCAAAACAATATGCCATCTATTGTCCCTAACAATAATTATTACTTAAAACAGGGTGACGGAGTTGTGTTTAATCGAGATATGAAGCCTTTATCCTATTTTAAGAATTTAGGTTTATGTTGGTTAGAATCTATGTCTAAGCTCACAATATTGGTAGAAAACCCATTGGTTTTTACTAAATCAAATTCGAAAGATGGATTTATCTATTTTCGACATAATCAATTCACGTTTAAAACGTCTGTATTATTCGTGGAGAAATCGAAAAACAATAATTTTGACTTATATAGTTTGGCATTCATTAAAGATTTTATCGCTAACAACTTTTCCTCTTCGGAATGCTCGGTTAATGATGATGAAATTAACAAGCTGTATGATGTTAAAACTATGTTTTACGATAAAATTGAATTGATTTTGTCCAAGAAAAAGGAAAGAAATCAAAGAAATTCGGCGTATGTATTTATGAAAACATTAGAAAGAGAGGGGGTTAACCATGTCTTTCAACTCTGAGTTTCAGACTATGATTGATTCATTTCAAAACTTACTATACGTATTAACCTTCGAGGAACGACGCTGTGAAAAGGAAATGTGTGCGATTGCAGAAGCTGGTGGCAATACGTTTCTCATGTGGGACATATGGAAAGGTTTATGTGATAAAGATGGTAAGGTTCTACAGGTGCCAATACCTCCTGATCCAGATCTTCCAGCACATGAACAAGAGGAATTATTTGTAACGATTAAAGACCCTGGTGATGTTCTTTCGTATATGATTCAAACAGCTGATGAAAAAACAATGATTGTTCTGCGAGATTATCATCCGTTTCTTGAAAAGCCTGAAATCATACGAGGAATTCGTGAGTTTTTAAATCACTGCTCACCAGCACAGAAGTTTTTGGTAATTGAATCGCCCATTAAGAAAATACCATTGGAATTTTCCAAGCAAATTCATGTCATGAATTTTTTGTATCCTAACAAGCAGGAGATTAAGGACTTTTTGACGAATCCATTGTATGTAACAGAAATGGAACTGACTGATAAATTGCTGGAACAATGTGCAAGAGCCTTACAAGGCTTAACAATCGAAGAAATTAGGGATGTTGTGAGTGTTTCCTTAGTAGAAAAAGATTGTTACGATGTGGATACGTTTTTAAGTTACAAGAAGCAAATCATCAAGCGAGATGATATTCTTGAATACTTCGAAACGAATGAAACCATGAACAATGTCGGTGGTATGGATAAATTAAAATCATGGATAACCGTAGCTGGAAGATGCTTTGACGAAAACGCTAAAGACTTTGGAACATCACCGCCAAGAGGTATTCTGCTATTAGGTATTCCTGGTACCGGAAAATCTTTAACCGCTAAGGTCATCGGTAATCTTTGGGACATGCCTGTCATTCGGTTTGATATAGGTAAGGTTATGGACAAATTAGTAGGTTCATCAGAATCTCGAATGCGTTCTGCTTTACAACTCATTGAAGCATTACAACCCGCTGTGGTATGGATTGATGAGATAGAGAAGTCGTTGGCCGGCATGGGAAGTAGTGATAGATCAGATGGTGGAACAACGTCTAGGGTAGTTTCAACACTTCTTACATGGAGTAATGATCACAAGGCGGATATTTTTATGGTAGCAACTGCAAATTCACTTAGTACATTTGAAAGTAACCCAGAGCTTTTGAGGGCCGGACGTTTCGA
>SKHH01000209.1 GCA_007117055.1 Lishizhenia sp.
CATGTCTGGGTCGTCATTTGTTGCTAGTGAGTATACTGCAGACCAATCAGCACTCCAGTTATCGTTAAATTTATGTGTGCCTTGGAGTGTACCATTATAAACGCCTTGGTAACGTTGGCGTGAACGTTCTCTAATTTCAATTCTTCCAGTACCTGGTCCTTGCCCTCTTCCGATACTCAAAATAGTATCTATTCTTGTCCTAGTTTCGAAATCATTCAAATGAATGGCTGCTAAGTATAAATCTAGCTTATGTTTATTATTGAAACGATAATCAACCTTAGCGTGTGCTCCAGAACGAATTTGCTGAGTTGAAAATTGCCTGATTTGAACTCGCTGATAATACGGTGTGTTATCCTCTTGGTTAACAAACATTTCCATAAACATACTTTCTGACCCTCGATAAGTGTTTTGATAACTTCCAGCAACTAAAACTCCTAATTTGTTGTTTAAAAATCGATTACCTATTGCAAGGTTATAGACTTGATTTACGGGTGGTTGATAATCTGTAAAACTAATATTTTCTAATGGAAAATCTTCTACACCTGCCGCATAATCATTTCCAAAAGCTCTTCTTGGTGAATTTCTTTGTGTTGTTGAACGGTCAAATCTTCTATAATCATTCTGTAGCCAAATTTGATTATATCCAGATCCAACATTTGCATTTACAGTAAAGTAGTTTGGAGCGTTTTTCATTTTCATATCAATTACACCACCTAATGCATCTCCTTCCATATTTGGGGTTAGTGCTTTTGTTACCTCCAATCTATCCAATAAATCAGAAGGGAAAATATCTAATGGAATATATCTATTTCTAGGGTCTGGACTTGGGATTTTTATACCGTTAACCAAAGTGTAGTTGTATCGTTTATCCATACCGCGAACAATGGCGTGTTGTCCGTCTCCGTTGTTATTTCTTTCTAAAGAAACACCAGAAACTCGTTGAACGACGTTAGCAACTGTAATATCGGGTGATACCTCAATTTCCTTTGCAGAAATTACGTTTAAGACGTTCATTGCATCTTTTTCTGTTGCTCTAGCACTTGCTTCAGAGTCAATTGAACGAGCAGCAACAATATCAACACCTTCGATTTCAATTGATTCAGGAATTAGGTAAATCTTGAGTTCTTTATTTTCATTAACTACAATATTCTGAGTGTATTCGTTATAACTGATATATGTACTTATCAATTTATAGGACCCTTCTGGTACATTGTTTATGACGAAAGTTCCATCAAGTCCTGAAATTGCTCGATACGTGGTGCCTTCTAAAATTACTTTTGCTCCCACGATAGGTTCTTTTGAATCTTTTTCAGATATAGCTCCTCTAATAGTATGGTTTTGACCAATGAGCTGAATAGCAATAAAAAAACTTATAAGAGTTAATAAAATCTGTTTCATCTTTTTTTTGTGCAAAATTACACCTACTACTTTTTGTCATTGTTTCCATAGTTTTATTATGATGTTATGAATATATTAAGCAGTATTAATATTAAGTTAACATTAGCCTGTATAGCAATTATTTCCGGCTCGTTAGACATTAATGTTACCTCAATAAACAAGCAATTAGAGACTTTAGGAAATGCTTAAAAGTTTAAAAAAATATAAACAATTAAACGTCTGTCTTGTATTTTAATTGAGAATCCTTACATTTGATGGAATACAGATTAATACTACATTTATGCGGACAAGATCATTTTTATTGATCCTTTTATTATTCATTACAAGGTTGTCTTATGCTCAGGTAGATTTTACTTTTTCTGCCGATCCGACTGAAATATGCGTCGGAGAAACTGTTAACTTCACGGCAAATACAGACGGTGTTGGCGGAAATGTAACAAATTATCAGTGGGATTTTGGAGATGGTTCTCCTTTTTCGAATGATGAAAATCCTTCTCATACCTACAATGAGCCGCGTGTTGCTGGTTACTCGGTTACACTTACGATTACTGTAGATGGAGTGAGTTACTCTGAAGCTATTAATGATTACATTGTTGTTTATCCTTTGCCTCAACCGTCATTCGGTGTAAGTGGAAATTCTTGTACAATTCCTTTTAGTCCTAATTTTACGAATGTTTCTCCTGTCGGGGGGAATTATGATTATCAATGGGATTTTGACAATGGACAAACGTCTACTGATGCGCAACCAACAGGGATTACATATGGTTCAGAAGGTTCCTATACGGTGACATTAACAGTGACTGAAAATCATGGTAACGGTTTATCTTGTGCTAGTGAGCCTTTTGTTCAAGTAATTACTGTAGCAGATTTTTACACGGAATTTTCAACATCAACATTAAATGTATGTGAAGGTGATGTTGTCGAATTCGAGGATGTTTCTGATCCGACGGTGAGTTATTGGAGCTGGAATTTCGGAGGGGGTTCTCCTGTGACCTCTACATCGATTCCTAATCCTCAAGCTCAATTTTTTACGCCCGGTGATTACGACATAACCCTTATTTCAGGAAATGCAAGTAACTGTGAGGATGAATTTACATTGACGATCACTGTTTCTCCAAAGCCAACCGTTGACTTTTCGGCTGATGAAACTTCGGGATGTATTAATGACGATGGTGAGTTCACCGTAAATTTCACGAGTGATACGAATGGATCTTCTTTTGAATGGGATTTTGGCGATGGAAACACATCAAC
>SKHH01000020.1 GCA_007117055.1 Lishizhenia sp.
GTGGTTAACGAATGGATGACCGAAAATTTATTTGAGGACCTTGTAAAGTCTTTGTTAGGAGAACAAAAGCCAAGTCCATCACCAAAGGATGGAAATGAAAATAAATGGAAAACATTTGTGAGTAAATTGTCTGATGAGGAATGGAAAAAGCGTTTTTTAATCAATACTATTTTGACGTCTATCATTGCTCCAATTTATGTTGATTTGTATCAAGAGTCCAAAAAGGTGGTAGCGCAATATGTTGATTTTGATAAGTCTTCAACGAGTGTATTGAAAAGACTTCAGGATTTAAGCATGCTGTATGATTTAGGGGAGGATGAAGAGATTCAGTATTATGTGGTATATGATGTTCCAAAATCACAAGCTGCACAAAAAACATTAAGGGAGATGAAAAAGCTCTTAGCTCATCTTAATTGGTGTAAAAGACCATCCTTTAAAAAGATAATGGAAAAGGTTTGATTTCTTTTTTTAAGTCAAGCAAGTAAGTATTTTCTCATAATCACTTGCTTTTTTCTGATAACCAAGATGACTTTTACAGCTCCTTATAATATGAACGAGGTATTCTTTTACAATATCTGTGTTTGAAGCGGGTTCGAAAAAGGAAGGATGCCCCGGCTGGTTAACTTGTTTCAAGTAGTTGTCTAAGTGTTCTTTAGTCATTATTCTTCCATTTTCCCGCATGCTTATGTAGAATAGTACTCCATGACTTCTGGAAGGAGTGGAGCCATTTAAACTATTGTTCTCATCTAGGTATCCTAGTAAAAAACGATTAAAGGGAAATCGAACTCCATAAATTGGTATGTTCAGTTCGTGCGCAACGATACTGTAAAGTATGCCAAGTCCAATAGATTCTCCTTCTCGGAGTTCAAGAATTGAAGGTATAAAGTATGCAAAAGGACCGATTTGTTCAGCGGGGACGCGCTTAAACTGAAACGCATGAAAAAAAATGCTGTTAAAACGTTGAATGATTTCAAAACTAGTTTGTTTAGGATTGATTTCGAGCCAAATGTGTCGTTTAATTTTTTCGATTTCTTCTTTTAAAAAAGACAAATCCAATTCTGGATACTGCACTTTTGAGATATTAAATATTGCTTCGAGTAATGATTTAGAACTTCCTTCTTTCCAATTGGTCAGCTGCTCAACAGTTTCCTCAACTCTTAATTGATGTATAATGCGTTGGATTTCAATCACCGATTGCGGTGAAACGGTATCCTGTAAAATGATTTGCTCAAGTTCTTCAATATCAGAAAAAGATAAGTTTTTCAGTGCATGCATCACTTCATGATGAATCTTTTGATCAGGATCTTCAAGTAATATTAATAATGCATTGAGTTGTCTACTATTCATTTTCACAAAACAAAGGTACGTGTAGAATAACCATGTGAGAAGCGATGGGAAATAGTTTATAAAAAGTCAACTGTTCATTTCAATTGTTTTTTAGTGGTTAACATGCATTACTATGCAGAAAATCACTTTGCTGTAACAAGTGTCAAATCTGTCCAAATAGCATAATGATCGGAAAGTTTTACGCGGTCAACGTTAAATTGTGTGCTTTGAATAGGGGCAGCATAAAAGATGTAATCGATTCTACCTGCAGGAACTCTCCCGGCGTAAGTTCCTCCAATTCCAAATCCTGATTGAATAAAAGCGTCATTTAGAAACGAGTTAAATTGTTGGTAAACATACGAAATAGGAGTGTCATTAAAATCCCCACAAATAATAACGGGATAGGGTGATTGCTCCATGTGTTTAACAATACTTCTGGTTTGTTGTACCCGTGGTTCATAGGCTTTCAATATTTTTCGAGCCAAGCTTTTTATTCCTTGTTTGGTCGAATTAGAAATTTCTGTTGGATGGTCGAATAATTGATACTCTTCTTTTTGTAATCGAATGCTTTCTAAATGTACGTTATATAATCGAATGGTATCGGTATCAATTAATAGATCTGTATAAATACTAAATACTTTATTGTTACTTGGGTTTTCGATCTTACCGCTTTCTAGAATAGGGTAACGAGAAAATGTAGCGATACCATAGTCTCTATTTTGATGTTTCCAGACAATATGCTCAAAGGAATGTTTCCAATTTCCTGCTTTTTCGATTTCTTTTTTATGAATAAATGGATTTGAGTTATGGTCGCTTAAATACTCCTGGATACAAAGTACATCGGGTGAAATACTTTGGAAGCGCCCAATAATTGAATCTTTAATTGTTTTTGGTGATTCCGATAGATGGTCATACAAGTTGAATAAGCGGACATTTTGGCTCATTAAGCGAAAGGAAGAGGTTTCTTCTGGTTCACTGGTTGAAATATTCATACCGAAAAAACGGTAATGAAATGGTAGACCTATAATGAATATGAGTAAAAATAAATAGACCAACTTCCATTTTTTCCATATCGAAAATAGAAGGGAAAATATAGTGAATAACAAAAGGATAGGGTATGCCAGTCCTAAAAAAGAGAGCCACCAAAGTTTTTTCGGTGGTATAAATGGACTAAGGTAGCTGATAAGTAATAAGCTACTAAAGAGAATAAAGATTGTTTGTATAAGGATCCGACTAATTGCTTTCATACAGCTAGTGATTAATTATTGCTTTGATCAAATAGCGTTTGTTTTTCTTTTTTTGTTAAACTATCGTATCCTGATTTTGAAATTTTATCTAAGATTTTATCAATTTCTGCTTGCTTAGCTTGTTTATATGCATTGTATTCATCGTCGGACTTGGTATTATAGGGTTTTTGATTTCCTCCTTTTTGTGTTTTTAAGACGGGTTTCCCTTTAAGTCTACTTTTGATTTGTTCGATGAGTCGTTGAATTTTTGTTACGATATTTTTATTAGTGTTCAATGATTGAATGGACCAGATTCCAAAAACAATTCCTCCTAGGTGCGCAAAATGAGCGATATTATCTTGAACACCTAAACGCATAAGGTCTAACAGAATAAAAATACCCGCTAGGAAAATTAATTTTAATCGGATGATTCCAAAAAGGTGGATTTCTTGCATCGGTCGGTAAAATGCCACAGCCATAAAGATGGCCATAACAGAACCAGAAGCTCCAACCACGTAATTCGGAGCACCTTGTAATCCAGGGAAAATACTGTATGCAATTACCTGAAAAATCCCTCCTAATAACCCACCTAAAATGTAGGTGTAGAGTAAACGGCTAGCAGAGAAATAGGTTAAAAATAATTTTCCTACAAAATACAAAAACACCATGTTGAAGAGGAAATGAAATAATTCAAAGTGAGCAAAAATGCTGGTAATTAGCCCCCAAGGTCGTATGAGTACGCCTTGGAAATTCCCGTGTAAGGTAAAAACATTGTAGACGATACTGCTCATGAAGCCCTCAACATTTCCCGAAAATAAACGACCAAGGACAAGTAGTATTCCTATTACTAGAAACGTGACAAGGTTAATTCCGATTAATTGAATTAATACACCACCGTATTTCCATTGGTATTTTATCTCATCTTGTAACGAACGTTGTTGCATGGCTTAATAGAATTTTTTAGTGTTTTTTTGCCAGAATAATACAATGATAAAGCCAACAACTGCACCACCTAAATGTGCTAAGTGTGCTATGTTATCTCCAGGGTTATTGATGAATGAATTATACAGAGCAATCCCTACAAGGAAAAGTACTAACCACTTCGCTTTTACTGGAATAGGTGGAAAAAGTAACATCAATTGCGTATTGGGGAACAAGTAAGCAAAGGCTACAAGCACACCATAAACAGCTCCTGAGGCTCCTACAACGGGTACACCAATTCCCAACTGATAGTCTCTAAAAATGGGCTGTGTAGAGATCATTCCTTTGCGCATATTTTCTGTCATTTGGTCTCTTACATCATATAGCTCGTAACCCATTGCGATGATTTCTTGTTCTAAAGCTCTTACTTCAAAATACCCAACCAATTGATGTAACACAAAAGCTCCTAGCGCCGTAGCAATGTAAAAGATAAAAAAGCGTTTTGGCCCCCAAACCTGTTCCAATACAGATCCAAAAATCACCAAGGCAAACATATTGAAGAAAATATGAAAGAGTCCACCGTGCATAAAAAAGTGTGTTACCATTTGATAGGGCTCAAAAAAGGGGGAGTTGAATACGTAACCGCCAAGCAGTCTCGTCATAGGGACGCCCTGTGCTTCACCGAGCATGGAAATTATGAACATTACCACATTGAGTAAAAGAAGGTTTTTTACAACAGGTGGCATATTGGATAAAATGTTATTCATCATGTCTTTTTATTTATAACGATTGGCTAAAATAATTTGTTGAGTTCATCTAATGGAAATGTAGCCATTATTTTATTTCCGTTAGGTGTAAATTGATGGTCTTCACATGAAAAAAGAGAATGAATCAGATAATCACGTTCTTCTTGATTGAGTTGCTTCTGATTCATTTTGGATCCAGATTTTGAAAGTGTAGCAATCAATTCGTGAGCCAGATCTCCTTTTTCTATGTCTTGATACCCGATTTTTGCTATAATATTTTTAATACAATCAACAGTTTGGTCGGCTTCTAAAAAAGAAGGGATTCCGTTTAGTACAAGTTTGTTATTGTTCCATTCCCAAGAGAATCCTAGTCGATGTATGGCTTGTTCATTATTGTTCCATTCTGATTTTTCTGTGGCATTAAATTCAACTTCTATAGGAAATAACAATTGTTGAGAATTTATGGGTTGCCGAATAAATTGAGCCATTAACTCATCGTATAATACCCGCTCTTTTGCACGGGGGATAGAAATATATAAAATTCCCGATTTAATAGGAGCAACAATGTATTTATTATTTAAACTAATCGTCTCTTTAATAGCTGATTCATCCTGAGTGTTTGCGATGTGGTGATCGACATCCAAATAAGGATTACTTTTTGTTGTTTCCTCTTCTTCAATGGTGTAAAAGTTTTCCCAATCTGCACGATTCGGTTGAAGTGGTTTCATGTCATTGTAACCACTACTTGTAGTTTTTTTAGTACCTGAATTAAACGGATTGTACGTCGGATCTATTTTAATTTTTGGTTCTTGCGCCGGTTGATTTCTCATGGCATTTGGTATTTCAAACTGAGGTTCATGTTCAAAATCTAAACTGGGCGCAATATTATGAATTCCTAATGCGAGTTTAACCGCACTGCGAAGTATGCTGTATATGTTGCGATCTTCTTCAAATTTTATTTCGGTTTTTGTAGGATGAATATTTACATCAATGGACGATGGATCCACTGTAAGGTATAAGAAATAACTCGGATAGGTTTTAGGTGGAATTAAGTTTTCAAATGCGGCGCTAACGGCATGATGTAAGTAACTATCTTTAAAAAAGCGGTTGTTCACAAAAAAATACTGTTCTCCTCTGGTTTTTCTTGCAAATTCAGGCTTGCCTACAAAGCCATGAATTTTCACAATGTCAGTTTCTTCTTCTACAGGAACCAGTTTAGCATTAAAGTTAGTTCCGTGTAAATCGACAATTCTTTTTCGGAGTCCTGCTGATTGTAAATCGTGGAGTATATTTCCGTTATGGGAAAATTTAAAAGCAACTTCAGGATGCGTTAAGGCAATGCGGTTAAATTCTTCAAAAATATGTTTTGTTTCAACATTGTCACTTTTTAGAAAGTTTCTACGAGCAGGAACATTAAAGAATAAATTCTTCACAGTGATGGAAGTTCCTATATTTCGAGCTATAGGCTCTTGTTGCTGGATTTTACTTCCATGAATAACGACTTTAGTGCCCGTTTCATTTAGTGCTGTTTTGGTTTCTAAGTCTACGTGAGCTATAGCCGCAATAGAAGCCATAGCTTCTCCTCGGAATCCTTTAGTGGTTAATTTAAAGAGGTCGTCGGCTGATTTTAATTTACTCGTAGCATGTCTTTCAAAACACATGCGGGCATCCATGTCTGACATTCCTTTTCCGTTGTCAATAATTTGAATAGAGGTTTTTCCCGCATCCTTTATGTGAAGTTCAATTTTTGTAGCTCCTGCATCAACAGCGTTTTCGATGAGTTCTTTAACGACGGAGGCAGGTCGCTGGATTACTTCTCCAGCTGCAATTTGATTCGCGATATGATCGGGGAGTAATTGAATTAGATCACTCATCTGAAAAAGTTTTAGTCAATGATGGTCACTTCACCGGTGAAAAGCTCCATGTAGTCCAATACAAAATAAGCTCCGGCAAGTAATAGAATTAAAATAAATATTAGTCTCAAATTTGCAGACGTAGAACCCGCACTTGAACTTTGGGAATCCCAATTTTCTGCTATGCGCTGGCGCAATTGTTCACGATGTGTAATGGCGTCAACTTCATCTGTTGTTTTTTCAGAATAGCGTGCTTTTAGTGCCGTAATACGTTCCTTGCGTTCATCGTAATAACGCGGAATATATTGGTACTGCTTATGTTGATTGACTTTTATGAATTTAATTCTCTCCAGCATAAAACAAAGATAAGGCTTTTTATAGAATTTTTATTCTCGTTTACTTTTGACTTTTTATCTTCCTCTTAATATTTCTTAAAATGATGAATAGAATTTGAATTTTAGAATGGAATATGTCTCCTGAACTCTCATAGTGCTGTCATTTTATGTAACTTTGTTGCATAATTTTTAAAGAAGTATGAGTTCAACAATTGAGGATAAATGGTTTGAAGAATGGTTTAATACAAAGTATTACCACATTTTATACAAAAACAGGGATCATCAAGAGGCCGAGGAGTTTATTCTGAAATTGTTGGATGAATTGCAGCTTCCTTCGGATGCGTATTGTTTAGATTTAGCATGTGGAAAAGGGCGACATGCTCGGTTTTTAAGTGAACAGGGTTTTAAAGTATGTGGTGTTGATTTATCTGAAAATAGCATTCAGTTTGCTTCTCAATGGTGTAATGATAATCTCTATTTTGATGTGCATGACATGCGGGAAGTTTATAAAAAAAATGCTTATGACGCTGTTTTCAATCTCTTTACCAGTTTTGGATATTTTGATAGCGATTCAGATAATTTACGTGTTTTAGATTCTATTCATCAAATGCTTTGTGATAAAGGTATTCTTGTCATCGATTTTTTAAATGCTGAAAAGGTGGTTTCCAACTTGGTGAAAAGTGAGACCAAGTATATAGATGGAGTTACTTTCAAGATTAAACGCTGGGTTGAAGATGGACATATTTACAAGCAAATCGACATTCATGATGAAGGAAAGGAGTTGAGCTTTACGGAGCGCGTTCAGGCTTTGTATCGTTCCGATTTTGAACGTATGTTGGAAGCGAAAAATTTTAGCGTAAAAAATGTTTTTGGGAGTCTTGATTTAGCACCTTTTCAGGATGCGACAAGTGACCGACTCGTAATTATTGCAGAGAAAAAATGAACGAAATAGTTGGTGTATTTTTGCTTATGGCCTCTGTTATGATTGGAGGGTTTGTTGTTGTTTTTTTAGATAATATCAACAAAAGTTCGGTTACTAAACTACTTCTTTCCTTAAGTGGTGGTTTTTTGGTAGCCATTACTTTTATTCACTTTATTCCTGAAATTTATATTCATAATTCTTATAAAATAGGTTATTTTATTCTTTTAGGTTTTTTAATCCAGTTATTTCTGGAGTATTTCTCAGGAGGAATTGAACATGGGCATATTCATGTGAAAAGCACTTCTGGCGCTGTTCCATGGAGTTTGTTTATTTCATTGAGTATTCATTCCATCATAGAAGGGATTCCACTAGAAGCTCAGTTTCACATAAATGAAATTGCAGAAACGATGGGTGAAGCGCATGTTCATGATCACGACCATGCTCATCACCACCATCACCATGGAGCGGCTTCGGGAGTAAAAGGACTGCTGTTAGGGGTTATTTTGCATAACATTCCTGTTGGTATTGCATTAATGACACTGCTACTCGCTAGTGGTTTTTCACGTGTAAAGGCGTGGATGGTGTTGTTTGCCTTTGCATTAATGGGACCGATAGGGGTGATGCTCGGTCACTTTGGAGCTGCTGCATATTTGATAGATTTGGAATTGCTGTTAGCTGTTGTTGTCGGAATGTTCTTGCACATTTCAACAACTATCATTTTTGAATCTTCCGAAAACCATAAGTTTAATACGGTGAAGTTAGTGAGTTTGCTTGTCGGAGTGGGGCTAGCTGTGATTACGGTGTAACTCTCAAACGTTATTTCCGTTTTGTATTAAAAACATACTTGTTTCTGCTCGAAGTTATTGGGTTTTTTGGATACATTACTTTCTGTGTTGTAGGAACTTAATTAAAACTCTATTTTTACGCTAAATTATTAAATTAATATGCGTGAAAAAGATTTTAGAAGAGTTCATACCTGTTATTTTGGGAGCCTTGATTTTAACCTGTATTGCTTTTTATAACGGTTTTCCGTTGGTGTATTCAGATACAGGAACTTACATTCATAGTGGTGTAGAAAAAATCATTCCTTTTGATAGACCTATAACTTATGGGTTGTTTTTATTCTTTTTTAGTATGAAGACCTCTCTATGGTTTGTCGTTATTATTCAAAATATAATTACCTCCTACTTGATTTTTCTTTTATTTAGAAAGTTAGAATTGAATAAAAGATACTTTTTTATCGGGATACTTTTTTTAACTTTTTGCTCTTCAATAGGCTGGTACAGTAATCAGCTGATGCCAGATTTTTTTGCTCCTATTGTATTGCTAGCAATACTCTTATTGCTATATTATAAATTTAATACCTGGAATACTTTTTTCATATCGTTAATTTTAATTTTTGGTTTAATTACTCATTTCTCTCACATGTTGATGGGAAGCTTTATGATTGTTTTTTATTTGTTTTTAAGATATATTCCAAAAGTTAATGTAACACAATACATAACGCTAAAAAGACTTTTGATTGTTGGAGGGCTAGTGTTTTCTTCTTGGATAATTTTACCCGTAATTAACTATTCAGTAGAAAACAAATTTATTTTGTCGAAAGGAAGCCATGTTTTTCTTACAGCTCATTTAAATGATAAAGGTGTTCTTTATCCTCTTCTAAAAATAATACTGTGATACTGAAAAGTTAGAGGGTTGCAAAATCTGCGAGTTTAAGGAGGAACTCCCTACATCAATTGATGACTTTATCTGGAAAGGAGAATTTTTTACTGAAATAGGTGGGTGGGAAAATAGTAAGGAAGACTTTGATAAAATAATTTCTCTTTCTCTAAGGGATCCTAGATTTTTTGTGAGTAATGTTTTAAAGTCATTTTTATCAGGGACACGACAATTGGCTTATTTGAATGTGGGAGAAGGACTTACTGCGTATAATGAGGGTAGCGCTCCATACGGTCAAGTTCATTGGAGGTTTCGAAATGAATTGAATGACTATTTGAATAGCAAACAAAATAAATACAATGGAGTAAATTTAAATTTCGAATTCCTTACAATGATTCAATGGATTGTGATTTTTTTATCGCTGATTTCTGTTGTTTATTTCTATTCTGATTCAAGGGTGTCAAAACCTGCTATATATTTTTTAACATTCATTTTAATCGGATTGTTAGTCAATGCATTGTGCACTGCAGGATTAAGTAGTCCTTATGAACGATATCAGTCAAGAGTTATATGGCTTCTTCCACTTATGATTTTTTGCTATTGGAGTGATACAGTGAAAGATAAATGGTTGAAATAAAAAACCGCAAAAGAAACTTCCTTTGCGGTTCTATTAGTACATGTAAAAAAAACTAATTCAATCCTCTTTTTCGCAATAACGGTTTTATTGACGGCTCTTTTCCTCTAAAGTTTATGTATAACTCCATTGGATCTTTTGTTCCTCCCGTTTCAAGTATGTTTGTTCTAAATGCATTTGCCATTTCTGAATCAAATAGCGATGTTTCTTTAAACGCTTCGTAGGCATCTGTATCTAGTACTCCAGACCAAATATAGCTGTAATAACCCGCTGAATATCCGCCGGCAAATATATGGTTGAAATATGTACTTCTGTAACGTGGAATAATTTCACCAATTAAGCCAATTTCATTCATTGCATTTGTTTCAAAATCAGCTACGCTACCATCAATATCTTCTGTGATTGTGTGAAAAGCCATATCTAACAAAGAAGCAGCTAAATATTCCGTAGTCGCAA
>SKHH01000197.1 GCA_007117055.1 Lishizhenia sp.
ACCATTCCGTACAAGAACGCTCTACCTGCTTCCCAATAAGGTGGAATACTTTCTAGTAAAGTAAAAATGTTAGAAGGTCCAACAATGTCAACTCCACATGCGTAAAGTTCAGGAGTAAAAGCTAATCCAGCGAGTGTAGCGTAGCCACCATAACTACCACCCATAATACACACTTTATCAGGGTTAGCAATGCCTTCGTTAATTAAATGTTTTACACCCCACGTAATGTCATCTTGCATTAGTTTACCCCATTCCATATCTCCAGCATTCATAAAGCTTTTTCCGTATCCTCCACTTGCTCTAAAGTTGGGTTGTAAAACGGCATAACCTCTGTTGGCTAAGAATTGAACAAAAGGGTTGTATCCCCAATAATCTCTTGGTCCCTTAGGTCCTCCGTGGACTAATACCACCATCGGCAAGTTTTCAGGAGTTTTTCCAACTGGTACTGTTAAGTATGCCGGAATGTCTAGTCCGTCGCTACTCGCATAACGAATGGGCTGCATAGGAGCTAAAAACTCTTCAACTTCTTTTAAATCAGGACGTGGTGTATATTGATGTATTAATTCTTTCGTTTCAACATCAAAGAACCAAGATTCAGCAGCATATTTATCTCCAGAAACTGCAATTAAAAATTTACTATAGTCTAACGTAGAGCTAGAAAAACTTACCTCTCTACCTGGGAATTCCCCTTTCAAAAAGTTGTAAATTTCTTCTCTTTTAGCATCTTGCCAATAATATCTTGTTTTGTCATCCGTATAGGACGTACCAATGATTTGACGTGTATTTCGATCAATAATTAAATCGCCAAAATCCACTCTTTCTTCGGGATCACTTTCAATCAGTTCTTTTTCCCCTGTTTCTGGATCCATTAAGAAAAGTGTAAGTAGGTCTAAATCTCCTTTATTGGTAATTAAATACAATTTAGAATTGTCCTCATTCCATGCTACAACGGAAGCATTTTCATTTACATTGGTCTCGTATATTTGAGTCAACTCTCCTTGCTTATAATAAAGGAACGAAGTATTTCCTTGTTCATCTGTTTGATACAAGAGTCTCAAATTATCATCCCAGTCAAAGTCATAGCCGGTAATTCGATCGTTGTTTTCGTAAATCAACTTAAGTTCACCTGTTGAGATTCTTAATTCATACAAATCGTGCCATGCTTTATCGCGATCATTTAATCCAATCATAAAAAGATCAGGATCATTTTGGCTTGCATGATACAATTGAGCTGTTACATCCTCGAAAGGGGTAAGGTTTCTAGACGGAGGTACACCAACTTCTTCATCAGCTTCTGCTGAAGGATCAACAGCAAAAACGTTCATGTTTTCATCTCCATCGTTGTCTTTTACATACAAAATTGATTTGCCGTCTCTTGTCCAAAAATAACCGTATAAAGGTCGTGAACTATTGGTCAAAGGTTTAGCATCATCAAATGATTCGTCAAAGGTTTTTACCCAGATGTTCATTATGCCTTCGTATTCTTTTAAAAAGGAAATATACTTTCCGTCAGGGCTTAATTGACCTCCTGAAATTTCTGGATTTCCGAAAAATAACTCTCTATCTAAAATAGGCACGTTTTTATCAAATTCTGACATAACACTTTTTTCTTTTTCACCGCAAGAAACTAATAATACCATAGCTATTGCTAAGGTAAAAACATTTAATTTAAAACTCATACTTGAATTATTTATGTTGATTTTAGGATAATAAAACAACACCTCTCTATGGAGAGGTACTTACATTATTTTTTTGCTGAACAGCAAGCTTTCTTTTCTTTATTCCCACAAGATTTAGTGGGGGCAGCAGTTGTTTCTGTATTTTCTACTCCTTCAGCCGAAGAAGCTTTATCAGAACAACATTTTTTTTCGCCATCCTTGCAGTTTTTCTTACACTTTTTCTTGTCTTTTTCGTCCTCTATTTCAATTGTAGGAGAAAAAACAGCATTTACTGAAGTAGATGCGAAGGATAAATTCATTGCGAAAAACCCTAATACGCTGATTAAAAGTAATTTTTTCATGATTCTTTTTTAATTAATTATCAAAATTTAGCGAGTTGTATGTAAGACCAGCTAAACTGTCATTCAAACAACCAAAAGTAGATAAATTACTTGAATTTTCCAAGTGTGGTAATTTGAGCTTTCACCTTATCACCGATATTAACATTTATTTCAGTACCAAGCGGTAAAAATATATCAATGCGCGATCCAAATTTTATGAAGCCGAATTCAGTTCCTGCTTCTACTTTTTGATCTTCTTTTACATAATAGCAAATTCTTCGAGCCACAGCTCCAGCAATTTGACGAAACAGTACTTCTTTGCCATTTTTGTGTTCAGTAACAATGGTTGTACGTTCATTCTCCGTTGAACTTTTAGGGTGCCACGCTACAAGAAATAACCCTGGATGATATTTTACAAATTTAATAACGCCACTTATAGGGTTGAAGTTGGCATGTACATTTAGTGGAGACATAAAAATAGAAACTTGTATTCGTTTATCTTTGAAATATTCAGTCTCTTCAACTTCTTCTATGACTACCACTTTTCCATCGGCAGGACATATAATTTCATTTTCTTTTATTTCGTATTTACGTTTCGGTACTCTAAAAAACTGAATGATTAAAATAGCAAAAATGATTACTGCTAACGATATTAAGTAAAACAACCATTCCTGTTCAATGGCTTGAAGCAAATAGTAGTTCCCTAGCTGTATAATTCCCAGAATAAGCAATCCTACGCCTATAATAGTAGTTCCTTCTCTATGTAATTTCATGTTGCAAATATACTGTTAAACCTTTAAAAGTGATGCATTTTTGTGTTACAAGAAATCCGACTTGTAATCATCTTAATAACAAAGTGTTAGTTTAGGATAAGGGTAAAAATCTTCCACCATACATAGAAAAAAGGAATAGCGAAAATTACTGCATCAAAGCGATCTAATATCCCTCCGTGACCAGGTAGTAATGTGCCAGAATCTTTAATTCCGACACTTCGTTTTAGCAACGATTCGAATAAATCCCCGAAAATACTTGCTGTAGCAATAATTGGAGCTGCGAGGATAAAAAATAGATAACTCATTTCTGTGAAGTATGCGTAGATGAGCGCAGTTAAGATCGAGAAGAATATTCCTCCAATGGTTCCCTCCCATGTTTTTTTGGGAGAGATACGTTCAAATAATTTGGTTTTACCAATGACTCTTCCTGTCAGATAAGCAAAGGTATCATTCATCCACACGATTAAAAATAGTCCTGTTAATAGAAAGAAACCTTCTTCATGAAAACTTATTTGGATTACTAAAGAAAAGGGAACAGCCAAGTATAGCCATCCTAAAATAGTTGTACCGATGTTAGGTATAGGCGTATTTTTTTTTCGATAGAGTTCAATGGGTAGTAATATTGAAACTAAAATGTAGGGGATTAATGTGTTGGTAAATAGAATGGCACCCGGTTTAAAGTTTTTTATGTCTATCCAATGTTGCGCATATAAAAAGTAAGGTAGGGTTAATGAAACAAATAGACAAACCCCACCCCACTTTACAAGTGTTGGTGAAAGAAATACTTGCTGATTATCAGAAAAAAGTTTAGCATATTCGTCTAGTCCTATCCAAGTTATCATCAAAAAAAGAAAGAAAGTAGCTACCGTTCCCAGCCAAAAAGCGCTCAAAATCACAGCTACGAAAAGTCCTCCTGTTAATGCTCGTTTTACTAATTCATTCATTGACTTGTTTTTCAATTACGTACTTCGCACGCACAAGGTACTCTTTTTCAACATATAATTCAATTCCTCCGAAATTATTATACGAAGAGTCTTGTTTGTTAATTGAGAATACATGAATACCATCTGCCCTTAACTTTGCTTTCATGAGCTCCGCTAAATGAGCTTCTGTTGTTCGATATACAAGCGCGTATTTGTCAAACTCTGTATCAGACGGAAGGATTTTCTGAATCCATTTTTTTGTCTTCTCCCATATTTTCATCGGAACCTTGTTTTGATTCAGCAGAATGAGCCGAATTAGTATCTTGCACTATAGAAGACCCCGCTTCTTCAGCCCTTTCTTCTAACTTTTCAGAGGGAGAAACGTCCCAAGGTCTCTCACCGAAAATTTCCACTAAATCCTCCTTGAAAATAACTTCTTTTTCGAGTAATTTATTCGCTAAAGCAGTCAGTTTATCTTTATTTTCTGTCAAAATATGAATGGCACGTTGGTATTGCTCTTCAATCATTTTGCTTACTTCCTCATCAATGGATTTTGCAGTATCCTCTGAATAAGGCTTAGTAAACATACTTTGACCTTGTGAGTCATAAAATGATATGTTACCAATTTTTTTATTCAACCCATACATGGATACCATAGCATAAGCCTGTTTGGTTACTTTCTCGAGGTCGCTCAGCGCTCCTGTAGAGATTTTTCCGAAAATGATTTCTTCGGCAGCTCTTCCCCCTAAAGCAGAACACATTTCGTCCAATAGTTGCTCTGTTCTTGTAATACTTCTTTCTTCTGGCAAATACCATGCTGCTCCTAATGATCTCCCACGAGGTACAATAGTAACTTTCACCAATGGATGCGCATACCTTGCTAACCAAGAAATTGTTGCATGTCCAGCTTCGTGAAATGCAATTGCTTCGCGTTCGTCTTTTGTAATGATTTTATTCTTTTTCTCCAACCCACCAACAATTCGGTCTACGGCATCTAGGAAATCTTGTTTTTCAACAGAAGTTTTGTTTTTTCTTGCTGCAATAAGTGCTGCCTCGTTACACAAGTTAGCAATATCAGCTCCTGAGAAACCGGGTGTTTGTTTAGCAAGAAATTCAATATCCATTTCTTTAGCCAATTTAAGCGGTTTTAAATGCACTTTAAATATTTCCTTTCGTTCATTTACATCAGGCATATCCACGTAAATTTGTCGATCAAAACGCCCTGCTCTCATAAGTGCTTTGTCCAAAACATCAGCACGGTTGGTTGCTGCTAAAATGATAACACCAGAATTGGTTCCAAAACCATCCATTTCTGTTAATAACTGATTTAAGGTGTTTTCTCTTTCGTCATTGGAATTCATAGAGCTATTTTTCCCTCTTGCTCGCCCAATAGCGTCAATTTCATCAATAAAAATGATGGAAGGAGATTTTTCTTTAGCTTGTTTGAATAAATCACGTACACGTGAGGCTCCTACACCAACAAACATTTCAACAAAATCAGATCCTGATAAAGAAAAGAATGGTACATCTGCCTCTCCTGCTACGGCTTTTGCTAATAAAGTTTTTCCTGTGCCAGGAGGGCCTACAAGTAAAGCTCCTTTTGGAATTTTAGCACCAAGTTCCGTATATTTTTTTGGGTTTTTTAAAAAAGCTACAATTTCCTCAATTTCTTCTTTTGCTCCTTCAAGTCCCGCTACATCTTTAAATGTAACATTTGTAGTTTTTCCTTTTTCGAAAACTTTAGCCCGTGATTTACCTATGTTGAAAATTTGACCGCCAGGACCTCCGCCACCAGAACCTGCCATTCTTCGCATGATGAATAACCAGATAGCAATAATTATAATAATGGGGAGTAAAAAACTGAAAATTTGACCAATGTAGTTGTGTTCTTCATCTACGCGGTATGCTATTGTAGGTAGATTTTCTTCTTTTCTTTTCGTATTAATTTGCTCGAACTCTTGAATAAAAATATCGGTACTTGCAATGTCGAAACTAAACTTGGGCATACCTGTTCTTCCAGCGGCCCTGCTATCACCTTCAGTAATTGCTCGTTTGATATTCTCAAAATCGGCTCCTGAATAATCTCCTTTTTTAATCGCTTCAACACCTTGATCGTTGATACGGAAATCGACACGCCCAACATTTCTCCATAAAATCACATCGTCTACGTGACCATCAGCAAGTAAAGTGTTGAATGTTTCTTTTGTGCGAAGTTCTTTGGTAACAGTGGAACTCATAAATAGTTGTACACCAATAATAGCTAAACCAATGGCCGCGTATATCCAGTAAATAGCGTAAGGACTTTTTTTAGGGGTGTTTTTGTTGTTTTTATTTCCTTTCATACATTTTAACTTAACTTCAATTTAACAAGCAGAACACTAGAAGGTTTTACAGACTAGTTTATATTTGGTACGATTGTCTTTTCTGCATCCGACCACATTTCCTCTACATCATAATAGGTTCTTAATTCTTCAGAAAAAATATGAACAACTACATTGACATAATCTAATAGCACCCATTGACTTGTTCCTTTTCCTTCTTGATGCCATGGACGTTCCTTAAGTTCTTTCCTTGTTAGGCGAACAACAGACGTGGCAATACCGTCAATTTGAGTACTTGAATCTCCTGTGCACAAGACAAAGTAATCTGTTACTGCATTGTGAACATCTTTAAGATTCAAGATTACGATATCTTTCGCTTTGTTATCTTTCATTCCTTCCACAATCACCTCTGCAAGGGTACTGGAATCTACATTATTCTTTATTTTATGCATTCTTTATTTTAATCGACCACAAAATTACACATTTTTTCGCGTCTTGTTGCTATTCAAAGTTACAGGTGTTTACAAAGTTTAACTTATATTTACCTCAGAAAACAATTGAGCAGAATGAATACGCCGATTATTGGACAGCAAATAATTCAACTAAGTGAAATCGATAGTACAAATAACTACGTTGCATTAGCCTTAGCTGCAAAACAAATTGAGTCGGGTAGCATTGTTATAGCTGATGTACAAACAGGAGGTAGGGGGCAACGAGGAAATTCGTGGCAAAGCACTTCAGGACAGAATTTACTTTTTAGCTTCCCATTGGATTTAACAATTTTTAGTACTTTCCACCTTTCTTCTTTAAATCATTTCGTTGCTTTGGGTATTCACGATTTTTTGTCCTCATATCTCGATGAAGTTCATATAAAATGGCCGAATGATATTGTTGTAAGAAATGAAAAAATCGCAGGGGTTTTGATAGAAACGCAGTTAGAGAAGAATCGATTTAAGACAGCAATTATTGGTATAGGATTGAATATCAATCAAACTGATTTCCAGGAAAAAGGAATTACGTCACTTGGGATTGAAACCAATCAGAAGTATGATTTGAAACATGTGTTGAATGAGTTGGTTTTTTATTTGAATCAGCGCATTGAAGCTCTCTTTTCTATTTCTTATCAACCGCTTAAAGTACATTTTGAAAATAAGTTATGGTTGCGGGGGGTAAAAAGCACTTTTGAAAAAAGGAAAGATAAAACAGTGTTTGCGGGAGAAATTATAGGGACGTCAGATGATGGTTCGTTGCTCATGTTGGTAGATGATGAAGTGAAACGTATTCAAAATGGTGAAATTTTATTTTTAGAACGCACCTAAAACTCATAGTTTTCTATTACTTTAGTAGCCTTCAAAATTGTAGTTATGAAGTTAAATATTTTATCGTTTGCTGTTATTATTTTTATTAGTTGTCAATTATACGCTGATAGTTTAACCGTAGAAGCTATTTGGTCTGAATACAAGTTTTTCCCGAGTAGAGTGGACGGATTTCGTTCCACCAATGATGGAGAATATTTTACGCGATTTGCATTGATTGACGGTGAGAAGTCTATTGTGAAGTATAGTTTTGAGCAACGAAATGTGGCTGGCGAAGTAATTGTCCCAGGAAAGGAATTGAAATTCAATGGAGAAAAACTTATACCTTACGATTATTCTTTTGATACCGAAGAGAAAAAGGTATTGATTCAAACTAATTTTGAGAAAAAATACAGAAGAAGTTATTTTGCCGACTACTATCTGTATAATAAAGAAAGTAAAACTTTACAGCCTTTAGATTTAGAGCGAGCGCCACAAACATTAGCAAAATTCTCGCCGGATGGAAAGTTCGTTTCATACATTTTTGAAAATAACATCTATGTCAAAAATATTGAAACGAATGATGTTACAGCTGTTACAACAGATGGGAAAATTAATCATATCATTAACGGAACTACGGACTGGGTGTACGAGGAAGAATTTGCGATTACAGAAGCTTATCACTGGTCGCCAGACGGGAAGTATATTGCATTTCTTCGTTTTGATGAATCGGATGTAAAAGAATACACGTTGACCTATCATCATGAACTGTATCCTGATTTATTTACCTACAAATATCCGAAAGCAGGAGAAGATAATAGTCTTGTTAAGCTCCATATGTATGATTTTGAAAACAAGAGACATGCTGAAATTCAGCTTTCAGATTACGAGTATATTCCCCGATTTAAGTGGTCAGATAAGGAGAATAAACTGTTGGCGTTGACACTGAATCGTCATCAGAATAAATTAAACTATTATTGGGTAGATCCAGCAGTTCCTAATTCCGCGGATTTAGTTTATTCAGAGGAAGACGAGGCGTATGTGGAAATTGACGATAATTTATTGTTTATACCAGATGGTAAAAGTTTTATTCGAACTAGTGAAAAGGATGGGTTTAATCATATTTATCGTGTGTATTTGAATGGTAAAATTGATCAATTGACAAAGGGGGATTGGGATGTGGTTTCTTTTAAAGGAATCAATGAGAAATCTAAACGCATCTATTTCACTTCAAGTGAGACATCTCCCATCAATCGAAACCTGTATGCAATAGACTTTAAAGGTAAAAAGAAGGAACGATTGACAACAAGTGAGGGTACAAATGAGCCTACATTTTCACATGGATTAAATTATTACGTGAACGTTTGGAGTGATGCTAATACGCCACCTATTTACACTTTGCACAACGATAAAGGAAAAGTATTAGATACCCTAGAGGCAAATGAAATTTTGAAAATGTTTACCGAAAAGTATTATTTTCAAGAAAAAGAATTTATTACTCTTCCAGGGGCAGACGTGGATCTAAATGCTTGGGTGATTAAGCCTCCCAATTTTGATGCTTCGAAAAAATATCCGGTATACTTTAACGTGTATTGCGGACCTGGTTCAAATATGGTAACCAATAGTTTTGGAGCAGCGAATTTAGCGTACCATCAACTATTAGCGCAAAAGGGATATATTGTTATCAGTGTGGATACTCGGGGTACTATGAATCGTGGAGCTGAATTTAAAAAATCTACATATTTGCAGCTAGGAAAATTAGAAACGGAGGATTTAATTCAAGTAGCTAAACATGTGCAAACATGGGATCACGTTGATTCAAACAGGATAGGAGTGATGGGATGGAGTTATGGTGGATACATGGCTTCATTAGCTATGACCAAAGGTGCTGACATTTTTAAAATGGGAATAGCTGTAGCACCAGTTACCAATTGGCGTTTTTATGATAATATTTACACTGAGCGTTTTATGCGTACACCACAGGAAAATGCTGCTGGATATGATGATAATTCACCCATTAACCATGTAGGGAAACTAAAAGGTAAATACTTTTTAATTCATGGAGACGGAGACGATAATGTTCATGTTCAAAATGCATTGGAAATGGTTAAAGCGCTTGTAAAGCATGATAAACAGTTTGATTTGTTTATTTATCCAAACAAAGATCATGGAATTTATGGAGGAAATACAAGAAATCATTTATTTAAAATGATGTTGGATTATACCTTGGAAAATCTTTAGGTTGTTTTGATCATACCACAAGGGTTGACTTTATCTAGGTATAAAATACATCGGCTTAAGTGTATAGATTTGTAATGTTGAATAGAGAACGAATAGACACTCCTTCTTTAATAAAAGTAGAACTTGTTTTCTATTTGGTAATTCTACATTTTAACAAACTTTCTTTGTTTAACTTCTCCTGGAGAAACTAACCTAAGAAAATAAGCTCCTTTTTCAAGAGATGTTGTATTGACAGATATTTGTCCCGAAACATGTTCTTTTTGTAAAATAATTTTACCTAAGTTGTCTATCACTTCTATACGATATGTTTTTGACTCATCAGCAATTACCGTGAGCATTGATTCTGTAGGATTAGGGTAAATGACAAAACTTTTCTCTATGTTTTCTTCAGTAGTGGATAAGGTAAAAGGTAATGCATTAGAAAAGTTGGAACATCCTTGATTATTGGTGTGAGAAACCGAATAAAATCCATTTTCTTCGGGGAAAAATGAGATTTCATTCGC
>SKHH01000253.1 GCA_007117055.1 Lishizhenia sp.
ACAAACCCATCCGAAGTAAGTTTTTTACTGGGTGACTTCAATTCTGGTAGAATGCCTACCTATCACCGCTTGGATATAACAGCAAAAAAACGTTGGAAGTTTAAAAACAAATCAGAATTAGAAGGAACGGTAGGTATTACTAATGTATACAATCGAGACAACATATTTTATGTCAACAGAGTAACTAGCGAGAAAATTTTCCAGCTTCCAATTCTTCCAAGTTTAGGATTGAATTATAAATTTTAAGAAAGTCTACAATAACAACATTCATTTATCTTTGCACCGATCTTTGATCAATGAATTAAGATTTATACTATGAAAAAAATTGCTAGCTGGATACTAAAATTAATGGGTTGGAAAGTAGATAAGCAAACTCCAGAAGGAATTGACAAAGCCATTATTGTAGTTGGTCCACACACCTCTAATTGGGATTTCATCGTTGGTCGATTAGCGTTCTTCCAATATGGAATGCCTGTAAAAATCCTTATTAAAAAAGACTTATTTTTCCCGCCATTAGGTTGGCTTCTTAAAGCAATTGGAGGTATTCCTATTGACCGAAAATCGAAAAACAACTTTACGGACCAAGCAGCGGAAGTATTTAATCGTTTCGACAAAGTATATATGGTATTTACCCCTGAAGGGACAAGAAGTTATAATCCTAACTGGAAAAAGGGGTTTTATTACATTTCACTAAAAGCGAATGTTCCTATATACATTGCCTATATGGATTACGAACGAAAAATAGGCGGCTTTATGGAACCTTTATACCCTTCCGGTGATGTTCAGAAAGATATTGCTTACATAAAAGAAAAACTAAGTCATTATAAAGGAAAGTATCCGGAAAAAGGAATTCGCAGAGTGGAAGATGAGTAGCTTTTTAGATGTTGATATTTTAGGATGTTAAGACGACCAGAGGTAATTGAGATAAGTCTTAAAATCCTACAGCGTAGCGAATCCTATTATCCTTCAGCGTAGCAAGTCATAAAAATGACTAAAAATATACGTAATGGAAAAACTATACCGTAAAAACTAAAAAGTTCTGAAAAACTCGTTATATTCGGTGCTCAAATGAAATTATTATTCACGATAGTATTGTTAGTATTAGCTCTAACGAGTAATGCACACGATTATTACTTTGCTTTTGCGGAGATGCAATTTAACAAAGAACGTAATCGGTTGGAAATTTCTATTCGCGTCACTGGGCACGATTTGGAAGACTACATGAAACACATTGGTCAAAAAATCCCTAAAATGGAGAAGTGCATAAACAATCCATTGGAACAACAGAAACTTACTCAAGTCATCACGAAACATTTCAAAGTAATAAAAGAAGGTAAACCACTTTCTTTAAACCTCATCGGAATGGAGGTAAACAATAAAGACGAAGCTATTTTTTATTTAGTCAGTAAAGACGATTTATCTCTCGATGAAGTATCTATTCAATTTGATATTTTGATGGACTACTTTGAAGAACAGCAAAACAAACTCACACTTTTTTCTGAAAATGGAAAAGAATTCCTGACTTTTTTACCACATCAACGTATTCGAAAACTTTCTATTAATTAAATAAGCTATGAAAAACGCATTAGGTATTTTTTTAACCCTTGTGACTTCTATTCACTTCTTCTCACTAATGAGTCAAGAAGAAAACACAAATAAAAATAAGTTTCGTCAACTGTACCAAGAACTACCAACTCCCAATAGCTATCGCACAGCAGCCGGAGCCCCAGGGCATAATTACTATCAACAGCAGGCCAATTATGTCATGAACATCACCTTAGATGACGAAAATCAACGCATTTATGGAGAAGAAAAAATTTCATACATCAACAATTCTCCTGACAACCTAGAATACCTATGGCTGCAATTGGATCAAAATATGAGAGCACAGGATTCTGACAGTCGTTTAATCACCGTGGAAAAAATGGAAGATTTCAAAAGTATTTCTGCCATTCAACGCCGCATGTTTGAATTTGACGGAGGTTTTAAAATCACCGAAGTAAAGGCTTCTAACGGTAAACCACTTGAATACGCTATCAATAAAACCATGTTGCGCATTGATTTAGACGAACCATTAAAACCCGGGAGTCGCATTAGTTTTGATGTTGCTTGGTGGTATAATATCAACGATCGAATGAAAGTAGGTGGTCGTTCTGGATTTGAATATTTCGAAGAAGAAGACAATTATTTGTACACCATTGCACAGTATTTCCCCAGAATGTGCGTGTATAATGATGTTGAAGGCTGGCAAAACAAACAATTCCTAGGAAGAGGAGAGTTTGCGCTTCCATTTGGAGATTATGACGTTTCAATCACGGTTCCAAGTGATCATATCGTGGCTTCTACAGGAACTTTACAAAATGAAAGTCAAGTGTTAAGTAGCGCACAGCGCAACCGCTTGAAAGCAGCAAAAGATAATTTTGAATCGCCCACTCTGATTATAACACAAGAGGAAGCAGAAGAAAATGAAAAAGAGAAAGCAAGTAGCACAAAAACATGGCGATTTAAAGCGGATAACGTAAGAGACTTTGCATTTGCTTCTTCAAGAAAATTTATGTGGGACGCAATGCCTGTGAAAGTCGGAAAAAGCACCGTAATGGCAATGTCCTATTATCCAAAAGA
>SKHH01000275.1 GCA_007117055.1 Lishizhenia sp.
GAATTCTTTGACTGAACTACCGGCACATTTAAAAATAGCATCTAATAATTTATTTTCATCGAACGGTTTTACGATATAGGAGTTCATTCCTGCTTCTAAACACTTATCAATATGATCCGCATAGGCGTTAGCACTTAGTCCAATTATAGGAATAGTCAGATTCATTTCATCTCGAATAATTTTGGTGGCATCTAAACCGTTCATAATAGGCATTTGAATATCCATTAAAATGCAATCATAGTTTTCTTTATTTTGTAATTGTTCTAATACTTCTTGTCCATTATTCACCACTTTAGAATTGATTTTATAGTGTGCTAAAACAGTCTTAATAACCGACTGATTAATAGGGTTATCTTCTGCTACAAGAAGTGATAAGCTACTGTCCTCAATTCTTTTAGATATGGTGATGTCCTCTACTCCATTTTGTGGTGAATCTGAAAGCGTTAATTCATAATTAAAAACCACCTTGGTTCCTTTATTTACATCGCTTTGAATTAGTATCTCCCCCCCCATTTCATCAATGATTTTTTTGGTAATGGACATACCTAACCCAGATCCAGGCTGTGATAGTCTTTCAGAGGCTTTGGCTCTTGAAAAATTTTCAAATATCTTAGTGATAAATGATTGTTCTATTCCAACCCCAGTATCAGAAATCACTGTTTTAAACTGAATACGTTGCGCTGTATTTTTATTCATTTCTATCACGCACTCCACCTTACCTTTTTCTGTAAATTTAATCGCATTGGAAAGCACGTTAAGGAAAATCTGTCGAATTCTTACTTCATCACCAATAACAAATAATGCCTCAGAAGGTATTCCTGAAAACTCAAATTCTAGCTGTTTTTGTTCTGCCATTGAACGCGACAACGACTCTACAAAACGAAGCATTTGCGCATAGTCAAACGGTGATTCGTGTAATAAGAATTTCCCCACATTTATCATGGAAAAATCAAGTACATTTTCAACAAGAGATTGCAAATGTTTACCCGAAAGTAAAATATCTTGTATGTATTTCTGTTGGTACTCTACAAGTTCTCCCTTTAATAAATGACGCGAAAAACCGATAATAGCGTTTAAAGGTGTACGAATTTCATGACTCATACTCGCTAAAAACATTTCTTTCGCCTGATTGGCATTTTCCGCAATATTTTTTGCACTTTCTAACTCTCGTTGAATGAGCTTTAAATTTGTAATATTACTAAAATAGAAATTAGCATAGTTCTTTTCAGAAATAATGAGTAATGTTAATTTATAAAAAACTTCCCCACCCACGACTAATTCACATTCTAGTTTTCCGTTTTTATCTGATGCTTTATGAATTAATTTTTTGGCTAATTTATCGAACGATAAATCCTCTGTTCCTATTAATGGACAATAAATTTTTTGCAAGGTGATTTGTTCTGCACTTTTATTCTGCTGTAAAATGATTCCACTTAAATCCATACGCAAAACAGGAGATGGATTTTGCAAAGGAAGTTCTGCTAACGCCTCAATTTCATTTAAAAAGTTATCTCGAGAAACGGCAATTGAAATAATTGAAGATAACGTTTCCAATAATGCTACTTCCGCTTCTGACCAGTAACGTTCATTTTGACAATCATCGTACCCTATAAACCCATAAAAAACATCATCTACAAAAACGGGAATAATGATAATACTGATAATGTTTTGTGGCTCTAGGACATGTCTTAGAGTAGAGTAAGACGGCATTTTAGATATTATCCCTTGAAAAGATTCTTTTCTGTACATTAACTCCATGAAATCTTCAAACACTTCAACTGGCACATTTTGAAGCTCGGGATTATCTATTTGGGGAGCTGAACTTCCTGAATTCCATTCTGACTTTTGTGAAACAACCAATTCACCACTCTCTAGTGTGTTAGCTAAAAACAAATACGTACGGTCAACATTTACCGCTTTACCTATAATTGGCAGAACTTTGTTTAATGCATCAAAAAAATCAAAATTATACAATAGCTCTTTGGAAGATTCAGCGATGGCCTTCAGCATGTTTTCCTTCAAGTCCACTTCCGCTTGCACTTCCATGCGCTTAGAAATATCTCTTGTAAGAGCGAAAACAAAACCTTTACCTAAAGATTCTCTATAAAACGCTTGAACTTCAATTGGAACTGGAGTACCATCTGATGATGGATAATGATATGTCGTAGCTGTTACACTATCTGTATTTCTTAGATAATCTACGTGAGCTCGCCAATTGGCTGCCGCCTTAAATGAAGGTTCGAAATCGCTCACGTGCACATCGGATAAATTTGCATTATGAAAACCAAGTCTTTTGCGCGCTTCAGCGTTCATATATACAATATTTCCTGCTTCATCTGCAATTTGAACTCCTAACTCAGTAGATTGCATGAATGATTCAAACAAATGAAAGTTATTCAGATTACTTTTGTCTTGCTTCTTAGCCTTCATTATTAGTTCACTCATAAAACGAACAATAATTCCTTGAATTGGAAGAAGTACTTCTTTCACATCGGAAAAGGTCGTGTTTTCTGAATAAAAAGCAATTACACCTACATTATTTAATGAAACATAAAAACGACCCTTCGTATATGCTACATCCGATTGGGAACGAAACAAAGCAATGACATCTTCCGGGGA
>SKHH01000223.1 GCA_007117055.1 Lishizhenia sp.
AGATATAATTATTATATCAACTCAGGTAATCCAGCGACGGGTGACCCTGTTATTCCTATTGATTATTATAACTTTATGACAGGTCGATGGAAAGATAATTCATTAATTATATTTGGTGGTACAGGTTATACTGGAACAACAGGGAGTACAGATCAGCCAGCTGATTATATGTACCCAAATGATTCTGACCCATTGTGGTGGGGAACTGGAGGTGTAGACATGGGGTGGAATTGGACAGAAACAAATACTGATGGTGGTGGTTCTGCCAATCCTAATGATGAAGATAAGCGCTTCCTTCAGCACGCTGGACCTTTTACGTTAACGCCAGGTGCTGTAAATAACCTAACAGTAGGAGTTGTTTATGGACGTTCTTTTGAAGGTAATCCTTACGCTTCAGTACTTGCGGTAAAAAGAAATGATACCAAAGCACAAGCTTTATTTGATAACTGTTTCCGAATTCTTGATCCTCCCAACGCACCAGTTGTAGAGGTGGTTGAATTAGAAAATGAACTTATTTTATTGTTGGACAACCCATTTGGAAACAATGTAAATGAAGAATACGAAGAAGAGGATAATATCAACATAATTGATCCTCTTGATGGTTCGCCTATAGATAAGTATTATAGATTTGAAGGATACCAAATTTTCCAAATGAGAAATGCTGACGATGGAGTAGCTGACATTGACGACATTGATAAAGCACGTTTGGTTGCTCAATGTGATATTCGCAATGATGTAGCACGAATCATCAACTTTGAATTTGATGAAGTTCTTGGATTCTCTGTGCCAATTCTAAGAGTTGATGGAGAAAACAGAGGAATTCGCCATTCATTTAGAATCATTGAAGACGCATTTGCATCTGGAGATAGAAGGTTAGTAAATCACAAAAGATATTACTACATAGCAATTGCATATGCACATAATGAGTTTAAAGAATATGATCCAGATGATCCTGAAAAATTAGATGGTCAAAAATTACCTTATTTAAGCTCGCGTTTGAGTGCTGATGGAACTGCTATATCCGCTGTAACGGCAATACCACACAGTAGCTTACCTAAGCATGATGGAACGCGTATAGGTTTACCTTACGGGTCAAGCCCAGAAATAACCGTATTAGATGGTACAGGAAATGGCAACAGAGCAATTGAATTATCTAGACAAGTTGAAGATTTTATTGTAGAAAATGGAAGTATTGATACTCCAACATACCGTGAAGGAAGATCCCCTATCAATATGAAAGTAATCGATCCGTTAAATGTAGTGGATGGATACTTCACACTTGATTTTGTAGATTATGGAAATCAAATTGATACAGCGAGTTGGGTAATTAATCGATACGCGCAAAAAGGAGACGAAACCCCTATAGAGACAATCACATCTGATAGAACTATTGCTGCTGATAATGAACAGTTAATACCAGAATGGGGTATTTCGGTACAAATTAATCAATCACTATACCCCTGTCCTGCAGATGTAGTAAACTGTCCATTTAGAGAACGACTGGCAGAACCAATTGAAGCAACACTAACATTCCGAGATACTTCAAAACGTTGGTTAACAGGAATCCCTCACAACAATGGATTTAACCCACAGAACTGGATTATGTCCGGAGATTACAGTGCCGATGAAGAAACAGAATGTAGTGACCAGCTTGGATTACAAAACCCATGTTGCTACAATGACCTTACAGGTGCTGATCCAGATAATATTTTTGCTAGCTTGTTAAACGGAATTATCACAACGGGACAATTAGCTCGTCACAATGGATGTGGATACAACCCAATACAGCGTCCATCTTTTATTGCTGCTAGTGCTTTTTCTTCAATAGCTAGAAATCAACTTCCTTCGGTATTCCAACCAAGTGTTGATATCGTATTTACTCCAGATAAGTCTAAGTGGACTAGAGCTGCAGTTATTGAGTTAAATGATGATGCCAACTTATCTGTTAACGGTGGTAGACCAGGATTACTGAGACGAAGTCCATCTATCGATAAAGAAGGAAGACAATTAGGAGACCCTGGATACAACGCTGCTGAAGCAACTAAAAATGGTCAACAACCAACAGGAATGGGATGGTTCCCTGGATATGCTATTGACGTAGAATCTGGAAGAAGATTAAACATCGCATATGGCGAAAACTCATTCTTAGCTGGTCAAAACGGAGCAGACATGGTATGGAATCCGACTAGTAGATTATACAATAACATTGGAAGTCCATTATTTGGAGGTCAACACGTTGTATACGTATTCGGAGGACAAAATGATGATATGCCTAACTATGATGAAGGGGATTTCATTTACGAAAAGTTAAGTCCAGAAAATGCAGATGGATTTAGAGCTGTTTACCGAAACATTTCTTGGGTAATGCAACCTATGCTTGCCGAAGATCAAGAATTAAATGCAACAGAAGCAAGAATTCGTATTCGAATAAATAAACAATACGCAGAGAAAGACCGAACAGGAATCAATGATAGTGGTCCATCATTCGAATGGGATATGACAGGAAGATCAACAGAAAAGAATAATAGAGAAGCTTTAACAAGTGCCCTTGATTTAATTAATGTTGTTCCAAACCCCTATTATGCATATTCTTTATATGAGTCCAACCGTTTGGATAATCGTATTCGAATCACCAACCTTCCAGAGAGATGTAAAGTTCGTATTTACAACACTTCTGGTAAATTGATAAGAGCGTTTGACAAAGATAGTCCTTTAACATCTATTGACTGGGACTTAAGAAACCGTGAAAATATTCCTGTTTCGTCAGGTGTATATTTAATACATGTAGACGTGCCAGATGTTGGTGAACGCGTGTTGAAGTTCTTCGGAGGAATGCGTCAACCAGATTTAGAAAACCTTTAATTTAATTTAGAAACAACATTAGATAGAATGAAAGGATTAAAGAACATACTAAAATATAGCTTGATGATTGGGCTAATCGCTGGAACATCACACACAATGGCTAATAACGAGGATCGAATTGGTTCAGCAGGTGCAAGTGAACTACTTGTAAACCCTTGGGCAAGATCTACTGGATACGGATCAGCAGGAATATCCTCAGTAAATGGACTAGAAGCTCAATTTGTAAATATTGCAGGTCTCGCTTTTACAGATCGCACGCAAGTAAAGTTCAATCATACTACTTGGTTGGGTAGCGCTGATATATCACTAAATTCTGCAGGTATTGCTCAACGCATTTCAGATCAAGACGTAATCGCAGTAAGTATTCAAGCTTTTGGATACGGAGATATCGATATTACGACGGTAAACATTCCTGAAGGTGGTATTGGTACATTCAGTCCTAGGAAAAATATCTTTAACGTTGGTTATGCGAGAGAATTTTCAAATTCGATTTATGCAGGTTTAAACGTTAAAGTTATCAATGAAAGTATCGCTAACTTATCAGCTAATGGATTTGCATTAGATGCAGGAGTTCGTTATGTTACTGGTGAACAAGACCAAGTTAAATTTGGAATCACGCTTAAAAACGTAGGACCAACCATGGTATTCCGTGGTGATGGTTTAGCTACTCCTATTTTCTATCAGTCAACAGGAGGTATTGCAACACTAGAGCAACGTTCTGCATCATTTGAAATACCTTCGCTTCTAGCATTAGGTGCTTCTTATGATTTTATATTTACAGAAAGTTCTAAGTTAACAGCTGCTTTTGGATTTGTTGCGAATTCGTTTACAAACGATCAATACGCCGCTGGATTAGATTATGGTTTCGCTACAGAGAAAACTGCGTTTAACATCCGTGCTGGATATGTTTTTGAAAATGACATTCTAAATCCTGAAACGAGAACGAACAGTTTAACTGGTATTACAGCCGGATTCTCAGTTGACGCTTTGGCTGGAAAAAATAAATCTCCAATTGGTTTTGAATATGCCGTGCGTTTATCTAACCCTTTTGGTTTAATTCACACAATTGGAATGACTATTAGTTTGAAATAAAACATTAATTTTATATCTTTGTATAAGCAGGAGGGCTCATTTGGGCTCTCTTGTTTTTGTTGTAATAAATAATAAAGAGTTATGTCACAGATTAGTTACTATACAGAAGAGGGATTAAAAAAGTTGAAGGATGAACTTCATCAAATGGAAACTGTCCAACGTCCTGCTATTTCACAACAAATCGCAGAAGCAAGGGACAAAGGAGATCTTTCTGAAAATGCAGAATATGATGCAGCTAAAGAAGCGCAAGGGCTTTTAGAAATGCGCATATCAAAACTTAAAAATGTGATAGCTAACGCTCGCATTATTGACGATGCTGAAATGGATAACTCAAAAGCATTAATTCTATCTACCGTAAAGATTAAAAACATCAAAACTAATGCTGAGGCAATGTATACGTTAGTAGCAGAAAATGAAGCTAATTTGAAAGAAAAGAAAATTTCAGTTGAATCACCTATTGGGAAAGGGCTTTTGGGAAAAAGTGTCGGAGATATTGCTGACGTCAAAACTCCAAACGGTATTATTCAATTTGAAATTTTAGAAATCACAAGATAATGGCTTCTATTTTTACAAAAATCATCCAAGGTCAAATCCCAGCACATGTAGTAGCTGAAAATGATCGATTCATTGCTTTTTTGGACATCAATCCATTAGCAAAAGGACATACACTGGTAATTCCGAAAAAAGAAATCGACTATATTTTTGATTTAGAGGACGAATTATTAGCTGACCTCATGCTATTTGCAAAGAAAGTAGGAAAGAAAATTCAAAAAGTAGTTCCATGTAATCGAATTGGTGTATCCGTAATTGGACTAGAAGTTCCACATGCTCATATTCACCTTATTCCAATCAACGGAATAAACGATATGAATTTCGCCAAACCCAAGCTAAATTTGAGTAAGGAAGAAATGGCAGAAATCACCCAACAAATTAAAAAAGCTTAACTAGCGTTTTGGACTCCCATCCCGATTAGGATTATTTTTAATAAAGCTAGACCAACTATTGGTTTGACTCTTATTGTGCTCTCCTTTTCCTTTCGAATAATAATGACACAGTGCCACAGCCAATCCATCGGTAGCGTCTAAATGTTTCGGCAATTCTTTCAATTTCAATAAGTTTTGTAACATACCCGCAACTTGTTCTTTAGATGCTGCACCTCGACCAGTAATGGCCTGCTTAATTCTCCTTGGTGTGTATTCTTCAAAAGGAATATTACTTTTAAGGGAAGCAGCAATACAAACACCTTGCGCACGACCTAATTTCAGCATCGACTGCACATTTTTCCCAAAAAAAGGAGCTTCAATAGCCATCTCATCCGGTTTGTACTCTTTAATGATTGCATCTGTTCGATCAAAAATGCGTTTTAATTTATCAGGATGACTACCAAGCTTACTTAAGTGTATAACTCCATAAGTCAACATTTCTACTTTACTACCCTTCACATGGATAATTCCATACCCCATAATTGTTGTACCAGGGTCTATTCCAAGAATTATCTTATCTTCAACCATTATTTTGAATCGTGTTAGAAAACGTAAAGGTACGAAAGTCTCTATTTTTAGTGCTAAAAGTGGGTGTCATTCTTTTAGTACTGTTCCTTTTTATACAAAAAATAAAAGGGATAAAAGTCGGTGATTTTGAAACCGTCTCTATACAATATTTCACCCCATTAATAATTGTTATTGCCTTATTCTTTCTAAATTGGTATTTTGAATGGTTAAAATGGAAACACACGCTTTTCATTGTTATTCCCACGTCGAATATCAAAAACATCACCTCTTCCCTATTATCTGGAATAACCACTGGAGTGATTACACCCAACCGCATCGGAAACTTTATTGGAAGAGCACTTTATTATCCAATGCGGCAACGTCTCTCAATCACTATAGGAACATTGTATGGGAATTTCGCGCAATTTACAGCGACAGTTTTTTTTGGTTTAGTAGCGCTCACACTTTATCCGATTGAGTTAAATTCAATAGTACCCTATACTTTATTATCCTTAGCAATTTTACTAATTCTTTTCTATTTCTTGATTCCTTCGCTAATAAAGAAACTACTTTTGTTAATTACCAAAAAACACAACATCACTAATACCCTTATTCAACTAAAAAAAATATTACAAGCATTAAAATTCAAACTTCTCTATTTTAGTACGTTTAGATATCTGGTGTTTGTATTTCAATATGCCCTACTGTTTTACGCTCTAGGCGAAGCAGTTCAAATAAATTTAATCGCTGGTATATGTGTAATGTATTTAATCTCCACATTGACTCCGAGTCTTTTTTTCGGAAAATTACTCATACGAGAAACTACAGCGCTTTATGTATTAGGGACACTAATCGAAAATCCTGCTGTTATAATTGTTTCTTCCTTATCTTTATGGGTACTAAACTTAGGCATACCTTCATTAATAGGAGCCTATTTTTTATGGAAAACTAAAATAGAAAAAACATGATTATTGGTGGACTACTACTCATTGCTTGCTTCATTTTCTTGGGTGTGTTGTTAATCAGAGACCAATCAAATCACAAGCAAAACGAAGCGGCTGAAAACTTCTCGTTAGAAGAAATCAGTGTTATTATTCCCTATAAAAACGAAGCTCAACACCTACCCCAATTACTAGAAAGTTTGTCCAAACAAAAACAACTTCCATCGGCGATATACTTCGTAAATGACTATTCAACAGATATTTCGGCGGCTATTGTAGATACTTGGTGTGCGCAAAATCCTAAAGGAGTTTCCATACATTTAGACCATGAACTAAATGGCAAAAAAGCAGCCTTGCGAAGAGCAATTTATGAACTAAGCACCGAATACTTTTTAACACTAGATGCAGATGTTCAATTGTCCGAAAATTACTTTTCTGTACTCACAAAAGTAAAAAAAGCTAAATTGGTGATACTTCCTGTCCTCATGAACGCGACTTCTACCCTATCTCGTTTTTTTAGTTTAGAATATCACTATTTCAATGCTTTTAACTTTTTAGTATCCAACTATTATACCCTTTCGGCAAGTGGAGCCAACCTGCTCGTAGAAAAAACTTCCTTTTTAGCTGTTGATTCCTACCACACTCATAAACACTTGTGTTCTGGTGATGACTACTTTTTGTTACGCGATTTCCAACAACACAAACTTTCCCATTATGTATCGAACAACTTCAACGTTTCAGCTACAACCAATAGCGTCACCCATTGGAAAGATTATTTAAAACAACGTATTCGATGGTTTAAAAAAACAGAAGGATTAAAGAATCGAGAGGAAACGATTCTGGGGGTCTTTATATTGACATATTTTCTGTCTGTTCTGCCACTTATACTATTATTAATATCCGGAAACCTAATCCTATTTTCAGTATTAATATTAGGACTCCAATCCTATCTCGCTCACCGTATTTTCACACATTACGAAATCCCACCACTCGCACAACCAAATGGATTAGAGTTTCTTGTTTTTCACATTTTATATCCCTTTGTACTATTAACTATATTAATCCGAAGTATTTTCGAAAAAGAATCATGGAAATAAACAATACAATCACACCGTCCAACGTTGTTCTTTCTGACTTAAAACAACAAACATATCTACTTTCTGATTTATTGAAAGAAAACAAGGTCAACCTATTACTATTTTACCATACGGATTGCCTAGGATGTACTGGTAGAGCTATTCCCTTTGGTTATGAACTAGCGCAGAAAAATACTGATATTAATCTGGTTGTCATTCATGCAGATTTTAAAAACAGGAAAAGAAGCATTGAGGAAATATTGGACATATTTACAGCGAAAGAGGCACCCTTTCCGATTTTCCTCGATGAAAATGCAGAACTATATACAACGCTTCATTGTGAGGGTACGCCACACTGGATCATTCTGAATTCTGAAGGAGAAATTCTTCATTCGATTTTCGGATCCCAAGAAGGAGCTCAAATGAAAATTCATTACAGCGTTGATGAACAACTTGGCAAATAATTAACGTTAACTTCCATGCTTATTTATATTTTTGCACAAAATTTTTGACTATGTACAGAACACACAATTGTGGAGAATTACGCATTTCGCACAAAGGAGAACAAGTAACTTTAGCGGGATGGGTACAACGCACCCGAGAAATGGGAGGAATGACCTTTGTAGACCTTAGAGATCGATATGGAATTACACAATTGGCTTTTAACACAGAAGATAATGATACGTTAAATAAAGCGGCTAGGCAATTAGGACGAGAATTCGTAATTCAAGTTACAGGAACAGTTATTGAGCGTTCGAGTAAAAATAAGAATATACCTACTGGTGAAATAGAACTTAAAGTTGAGGATTTGACCATTTTAAACGCAGCGAAAACGCCTCCTTTCACCATTGAAAATGAAACGGATGGTGGTGACGAGTTAAGAATGCAATACCGTTACCTAGATATCCGGAGAAAAGTTATTCAAGAAAAACTTCGCCTGAGAAACAAAGTAGCACTAGAAACCAGGAAATACTTAGATGGTGAAGGATTTATGGACGTAGAAACACCTTACTTAATTAAATCAACACCAGAAGGGGCGCGAGATTTTGTCGTTCCTAGTAGAATGAATGCTGGGGAATTTTATGCCTTACCTCAATCTCCTCAAACATTTAAACAATTATTGATGGTGTCGGGAATCGATCGTTACTACCAAATTGTAAAATGTTTTAGAGACGAGGATTTAAGAGCAGATAGACAACCCGAGTTTACGCAAATCGACTGTGAAATGTCTTTTGTAGAACAAGAAGATATTTTAAACACGTTTGAAGGACTGGTTAAACATCTGTTTAAAACATGTAGAAACATTTCTTTTGAACAGGATTTTCCGCGCATGTCTTATGCTGAAGCAATGGAGCGTTACGGATCGGACAAACCGGATATCCGTTTTGGAATGGAGTTGAAAAACTTGAATGTCGTTGCAAAAAACAAAGGGTTTAAAATTTTCGATGAAGCAGAACTAGTTTTAGGAATTGTAGCAGAGGATTGTGCTGTTTATACAAGAAAACAATTGGACAAGCTAACCGATTGGGTGAAGCGTCCTCAAATTGGAGCAAAAGGATTAGTGTATGTAAAATATAATGAAGATGGTACCCTTAAAAGTTCTGTCGATAAATTTTATAGCACAGAAGATTTAGAGGAGTTTGCAAAAGTTTCTGGAGCGAAAGCTGGAGATTTACTTCTTATTTTAAGTGGCGAAACGGACAAAGTGCGTAAGCAGATGAATGAACTTAGGTTACACATGGGAGACGAACTTGGATTAAGAAATCCAAACGAATTCAAACCTTTATGGGTGTTGGATTTTCCTTTATTGGAATGGGATGAAGAAACTGAGCGTTATCACGCAATGCACCATCCATTTACCTCTCCGAAAAAAGAAGACCTTGATTTAATAAAAAATAACCCTGGTGCTGTTCGTGCCAATGCATATGATTTAGCGATGAATGGTGTCGAACTTGGTGGAGGTTCTATTCGAATTCACGATAAATCACTACAATCACAAATGTTTGATTTATTAGGTTTTTCAAAAGAAGAGGCAGAAGAACAATTTGGTTTCTTAATGAATGCTTTTGAATACGGAGCACCACCACACGGAGGAATTGCCTTTGGATTGGATCGATTGGTAGCTACCATGGGAGGTTCTGACTCTATTAGAGACTATATTGCATTCCCAAAAAACAATTCGGGAAGAGATGTAATGATTAATGCTCCAGCTTCTTTAGATAACGCACAGCTTTCGGAACTAAGTTTATCTGTGATAAATTTAGAAAAAAAGCAGTAAATTATATGAGTACAAAAATTCAATTCACCGAAAAGATTGTATTTTTGTATCGCCTTTCGGCTCCGTAGCTCAACTTTCCTTATAGGATTTAGTCGACCTACTTCGCAAGGCTCCGTAGCTCAACTTTCCTTATAGGATTTAGTTGACCTACTTCGCAAGGCTCCGTAGCTCAACTGAATAGAGCACTGGATTTCGGCTCCAGCGGTTACAGGTTTGAATCCTGTCGGGGTCAC
>SKHH01000143.1 GCA_007117055.1 Lishizhenia sp.
ATCTCTCCCGGTAGCAAAACAGATCCGCTGAGGAAAGGAAATCCAGTCCCTACCAAGTCTGCATTTTTTAGGTTTTAAGAAAGGGAAAACAATAGACCATTCCGGCAAGATCAGCACAAATGACGACAACCGATAGTAAAATAAAATTAGCTTTAAACTCTAATTTTTCCATTGTGTTAAATATTTGAGGATAAACGTACGAATTGAATTTAAACGATTGACCAAAAAGCTATACTACAGTTTAAAAATATTTTTCAAATATTCACAAACCTTTCCGGAGTTTTCTATAAGCCGTTGGATTTGTTTTTTCTGTAAAAAAAGAGGATTGATTTTGTATGGAATGTATAGATGGAATGATTTTTTTTTGACCTAAATTTGTGAAAAATTTCCCTATGCACCTAAAATCTTCCTACTCGTTAGTTCTTCAAAAATTTATTTTTCGCTGTTTTCTCTTTCTTTTTGCAATCCAGCTTGTAAGTTGTGGTTCCAGTAACCCTATTCCCGGGGTTATAGGAATGTTTGTGAATGTGTCTCAAGAAACGCTCAATGATATTCCTCCTGATTCCCATCAAATTATATTGATAAATTCAAACACATCCTCCACTGAATTGTACAATGCAATTCTCAATAAATTTTTAGAAGAAGGGTATAGGGTTTCCGTTAATCTTGAGGATAAACTTGTATTAGGTACCGACTTTGATTTAAATAGAAACAGAAATATTTCCAGTAACATCCATAGAATAGATGTTTCAATAAAAGAATCGGCTGATGGTGTAATTGCTGTTTTCACCTGTGAATTTATAAAAGCTTCAAATTCACTGTTTGGTGAAAATAAAGACTTGGGAAAAAAGGCTCAATGGAATAAAAATACCGAGGAGAGTTATTACTTCGCGATTATGTTGGAGTTTGCGCAAATGATTCCTTCCTCAAAAATATCCTATTCTTTACCATAGAGATTCAGTTCAAATTTAGGTGCGTAGCCATGCTACCCGCCAAAACTGTTTTGCGTCATCTCAACACCACCTTGAAATATTCTTTCCCCAATTTTATCGTATACCACAAAATGCGATAGCAATTTGCAATTCGCGAATTTGTTTCTTGTAAAAGTTAATATTATGCATTAAAAAATATTGCAAAAAATACAGAATAGTATTACATTTTCGTAGTATTTTATTTTCAATGAAAAACGAAATCATACTCTATCAATCCGGTGAATTAGCTGAACACATTGAGGTAAGACTTGATGAGGATACGGTTTGGTTGAATAGAAATCAAATTGCTACTTTGTTTGGTAGAGACATAAAAACTATAGGAAAGCATATCAATAACGTTTTTTCTGATGGAGAACTTGATAAAAATTCAACTGTCGCAAAATTTGCGACAGTTGAACTTGAGGGTGAAAGAAAAATTGAGCGAAACATTGAATGCTACAACCTCGATGTCATCATCTCTGTTGGTTATCGCGTAAAATCCAAACAAGGTACACAATTCCGTATTTGGGCAACCAATGTACTTAGAGATTATTTACTCAAAGGTTACGCCCTAAACCAACGGATGAACAGAATCGAAAACAACTATGAAGACCTTAGTAAAGAGGTTAAAGAAATCTCCCTGCATCTTAAAACACATGAATTACCCACTCAAGGCATTTTCTTCGAAGGACAAATATTTGATGCTTATGCTTTTGCCTCTGGTTTGATTAAAAAAGCAATGAAAGAAATTATTCTTATTGACAATTACATCGACGAGAACACAATTATTCACTTGGCGAAAAAAGCCGATAAAGTGATGGTTGTATTGTTTACCAAATCGATTGGTAAGCAATTGAGGCTCGACCTTAAAAAAGTCAATGAATAATACAACGGTAATTTTGCTGTATATCCGTTTAAAGCAAGTCACAACCGGTTGTTAATCATCGACCAGAAAGAACTCTATCACTTGGGCGCGTCTTTGAAAGACTTGGGCAAGAAGTGGTTTGCGTTTTCGCGCATGGATAGCATGGTAGGGGATGTGTTGGGTAAATTGAATAAAACGTAATAGTGAAAATATTCACTGCTATTACCGCTGCAAAATCGACCGACCATGGTTGCGTCCGTAGGGGTCTCGGTGTTGGATGGTTTGTTGACCAAAGGAGTTAGGAGTGGCGGTGCTGCTGCCACTGTTGCGGCCATGTGCGTCGGTATGGCGGTGTTCGGTACCGACAACAACGTTGGTCGATTGTTCGGTTCGACCAATGTGTCTGCCCTGTGCGTCTCGGTGTTGCTACCGGCAAGTTGATGGAGTATTGGCGAATTTGCAATTGTTCCCTGCCTTTATGTGTGTAATTGTTTTATGCTTATGGCTGGTGAATCCAATTTATCTGAATCCATTTTTTTTTAAAAGAAAAATATTTATTGTTTTTCAATAAAAAAAACATTCTTATGACAACTAAAAATTCAAAACTCAAAGTAACCTATTGGTAGGTATGGATAACCGGATACGGCTCATTTTTTTTCGGTGGATTGTTTCTGCTGATAGCCATTCATTTTTCTATTGCGCCCCATCATTACGATTCGATGCAATTGTCGTCAACCATGTTTTCGATAGAAATTGCCGATGGGGCAGTGCAGACGTC
>SKHH01000150.1 GCA_007117055.1 Lishizhenia sp.
GTATTTTCGAGGGTTATTGTTTTTCTTTTGTGCAAAGCTTTTGGTCGTATGAAAAGATGTAACTTTTGAATGCATGTTTTTTTCTCAGTGGTTATTTTTTGTTTTTAGGCCATAGTTATCCAATGTGGGCTTTTATCACCTATTTTGGTTTTTTATGATTTCAAGTAACGTTTGGGCCCGGATAATTTATTCGTTCAACACCACAAATTTAAGCATTAAAGCCGAATGAAAGCCACCGAAGGTTTAGTTCAACGTTTTGCGTGTATGAGAAGTAGCGGATTAAAAAGCACTTCACTTTCAGTTTGGCACTTACTCTTATTAAAAGCACATACCTTGGATTCAGCACTGAACCCGCTATTTTTCATACACGCTGTTGGCGGTTCGTTCTTTTTTCTTTTTTTGTTCTCTAGTTTCAAAATTCTCTCTATATTTGTAACCCTTGTGTAAGGTTTAATAATTTGGTTATATGAAAGACTATTTAACATTAGCAGAAACATCAGAAATTATAGGTAAAAGTAAGGAAACTTTACGAAGATGGGATAAAGAAGGTATTCTAAATGCTGTTCGAGAACCTGTTTCCAATTACAGAGTCTATAGAAAGTCAGATGTTCAAACATTATTAGGTAGTCTTTTTGATGAAGTCATTGAGGATGATGTTTCAAATTATGTTGAGCCTGAAAATGAATATTCTGTATTAGAATTGTTCGCAGGTGCAGGTGGATTAGCAATAGGTTTAGAAAAGTCGGGCTTAAAATGCGTTGCACTTAATGAAATTGATAAATGGGCTTGTGAAACACTGAAAAAAAATAGACCGAATTGGAATGTATTAGAAGGAGATATTAAGGATTTTGATTTCACAAAATACAAAAATAACGTTGATGTAGTCACAGGCGGATTTCCTTGTCAAGCGTTTAGTTATGCTGGCAAAAAATTAGGTTTAAATGATGCAAGAGGAACTCTTTTTTATGAATTTGCAAGAGTAGTCCAAGAAGTTAATCCTGCTATTTGTATAGGTGAAAATGTTAAAGGTCTTTTAAGTCACGAAAAAGGTAGAACACTTCAAGGAATGATTTCTATTCTTGATGAGATTGGCTATAATGTTGTACCTGTTCAAGTATTGAAAGCTATAAATTACAGAGTACCACAAAAAAGAGAGCGATTGATTTTAGTTGGTGTTAGGAAAGATATTGATATTCATTTTGAATATCCAAAACCGCATAGAAAGGTATATAATTTAGAGGATGCGCTTAAAAAAGGAGAGCTTTACGACTGTGATGTTCCTAAATCAAAAGGAGCGAAATATCCTGATTATAAAAAGAAAGTTCTTGATTTAATCCCTCCGAAAGGTTACTGGCGAGATTTACCGATTGATATTCAAAAGGAATATATGGGTGGCAGCTTTTATCTTGGAGGAGGAAAAACAGGAATGGCACGTAGAATTGGTTGGGATGAACCCTCTCTTACGCTCACTTGTAGCCCCGCTCAAAAACAAACCGAAAGATGTCACCCAGATGAAACTCGTCCTTTTACAGTTCGTGAGTATGCACGTATTCAAACGTTTCCCGATGATTGGGAATTTGCAGGCTCTATGGCACAACAATATAAACAAATAGGTAATGCTGTTCCTGTTAATCTTGGACAAGAAGTAGGATATTCTGTTGTGAAAATTTTAAATGAATATTATGCTGAGAAACGGAAAAACTATTGATATTTCTCGGCAATTTCTTTAGCCAATTTTTGTATTGTTTTTTCTACAACTTTACTCGCATCAACTTCTAAAGCAACTTCTCCAATTGCATCTATTAACTCAAAATAAAAATCATCTTTACCCGTCAGACGATGCCAAAAATCTTGACCAATATATACGGGGTAGTTTTGACTAATTCGTTTATAATGGGAGCTTAACTCTCCTGGTTCACCATAAACAACCCCAACAATCATATCGTTAATACCAACATTTAGGTTGTTTGTTCTCGCCAAACTGCGTACTCCATTAAAGTGGTTAACAATTGTCGTAACATCATCGTGATTGATTGTATTTGGACCTGCTTTTAATTGGCAATATTTTTTTCTTCCATCAACTTCATCAATAAATTCTATATCTATTCCCTGTGTAGTAGAACCAAGTCCTTGAAAAAGGGTGCTAATTAGATTTTGGATTTTCATTCCAAATGATGTCGTAATTGATGAACCTAAAATTCTCGGCAAAACCAATGCTCTTGCAATACTTTCCGGGTCATCATTTCCAGTCAAAAAGTTAGCTAGATATTTAAATAAGAATGGATTAACATTGTACTCTGAAAGTTTACTTGCTCTTTCACAAGCACCATTTATATGACTTTGGACAATTTCATTTCTGAAAAATTCCTTAGCATTTTCTATTATCTGTTTTCTTTGTTGATTATCCATCCTTAATAATTGTTTCAGCGAAGTTATGAAAATTATTTCTTTCGTAGTTCTTTTAGAATGACCGCCAACTTGATTATTTTGCTTTCTTAGCCTTTTTTGCAGCAGCAAGCTTACCGTATTTTTTTTCCATTTTATCAATTGTTTTAAAAACATGCGAAATGCTACAATGGAATTTATCTGCAAGAA
>SKHH01000086.1 GCA_007117055.1 Lishizhenia sp.
CCATCACCCATTACAAGAGAGAAAGGTTCCCCTCTCTGATAACTATTATCAAAACGAGGATAGTTTTTCGTACTTACCCAATAATGCAAGGCTACTTTATCCTCAAATTCAATAAAAGAAAGCGTCGTGTCTTTGCGTTCCTCTACTCTCCAAATTCGGATATCGTCAACTACTTCGTCGGGTTTAATTATTTCATGAACTTTAACAAAAAGTATATTTGGACTATTCGGAGGAACAAGACCAGGAATACCTTTTTCACCTCTAGCTAAATTAGCAGGAAGAAAAATCTCCACATCATCCCCTTCATTCAATTGTTGAAAGGCAATATCCCAACCTTTAGTTTGTTGGTTCCACCCCACAAAAAATGGAATAGCAGATTTCTTGATTAAATGATTTCCATCGTAGATAGTTCCATCGGGCAATGTGTTTTTATACGATATTCTGATCAAATCATTTTTTTTGATTTTCTTTCCTTGCCCTTTTCCTTTCCAAGTAATCTTTATACCATTTCCCAAAGTAACCGAATCCAAGTTATTTTGAGGAGTCTTAACCAATTCTTCTGCACTTTCCATTTGATCGTCTTCTTGTGTTCTATCGAACACCTCACGATCTAGAGTATTTTCTTCCTTATCAACACCTGAAATATTATCACACGAAGCAAAAAGGATAATTACGAAAAGAAAAACAATTTGCTTACTAAGCTTTGTAAAAAAAATCATTGAATTTAAAATTGTCTGTTTCATTTGTCACTAGCGAATATCTATTAACTCTATATCTACAATCAACACTTGAAGCGGGGGGATTTTTTCTAAATCACCTACCAAACCATGACCTATATGACTTGGAATGATAAACTTTGCTTTATCCCCTTTCGATAAGTATTTTACTCCTTCTTGAACACCTGACTCCACGTGACTTTTATCCACCAAAAAACTACTCAACTCATTCGGGTCAGTTTGATAACATAAAGAGTCATTCAACAAACGTACTTCAAAACTAACGTCAACGGTGTTTCCTGGGATTGGTTTCAGCGTATCCTCACTTTTTTCATAAATCCAATATTTTAGTCCTGAGCCTGTTTCAACTATTTCCCACTCCGGTCTTAATTTCAAAAACAATTTAATTTCCATTTCTTGTTCAAAAGCCAATGACTTTCCCAAATTAATGGAGTCATCTTTTGTCCATTTTTCAGGCTTTTCAACTTCTACCGTTTCAGTACAAGCCAAAAACAAAACCAAAGAAATCACTATCAAAATTAATTTCATAAGCTATTCTAACAAAATTCTGGCAATACTTCTTTCAACCGTTTAATCGCACTTTCCATAGAGCCTTCCCATCTTCCACCTGCTGCATTTGCATGACCTCCACCATTAAAATGTTTGCTTGCCAACACATTAATAGGATTTGATTCACCTTTAGAACGAAAAGAAATCTTTATTATTCCATCTGATTCTTTGAGAAATATAGATTTATCCACACCAACAATCGAAAGTCCAACATTTACAAGTCCATCTGTATCTCCTTTTTCGTGTTCGTAATAGTTTAACTCATCAGCTGTTAAAGAGATAATAGTCGTTCTAAGTCCGTCTAACACCTCCATTTTATCATTAATGGCAAACCCTCTTAATTTCAGTCTATTTATCGTATTTGAATCATATACAGCTTCATGTATTTTGGTATGATTAACCCCTGATAAAATCAAATGAGCCAAAACCTCATGTGTATGTGCACTTACATTCGGAAAGCGGAAAGAACCACTATCTGTCATAATACCACAATAAATTGCTTCTCCTACTGGTTCTGTAAAAGTATAAGATGGCTCTATGGCTTGGATAAAATCAAATATCATTTCGGCTGTTGAACAAACAGATGGTTGCGAAAATACAACGTCAAACTCATTGGTAGGATGCAAGTGATGGTCTATTACCACGCGTTTACCTTTCGAGTTTTGAATTACTACACTCATTTCCTCTCCTACTCTGTGTAGTGCATTAAAGTCTAAACAAAAAACAAGATCTGCGGCTTCAATAAGTGATGACACCTTATCAGGTTCATGTTGAAAAGTTACAATATCGTCTATTCCGATCATCCAATCAAATGTGTTAGGAGCTACATCAGGGTGACAGACTACCACATTTATATCCATTGACATTAAGAAATGAAACAAAGCAAGAGAACTGCCAACTGAATCCCCATCCGGAGATTTATGTGCGACAATCACACAAGAATTAGCTGCTAACATGAATTCTTTTACTTGTTCAATTTTCTTTATATCAAATTCCATATCTACTTTTTTTACAAAGAAAAGGAGAATAATAGTATATTAGTTGAAAAAAGACTATGAAAAATTACTATTTACCATTCCTATTCTTTTGGCTCTTTGTTTTACTCAAGTTTCGCACCCTATATTATAAGGCATACAACCTTAACATTATCTAAAGACTTGACGATTCATGTGTTTATTTTAGGCTATTTGCATCTATGAAGTACTGTTTTACAAAACCGTTACAAAACATAATTTATGAGTAAATATATTATGATCTGATTTCGTAAATGCTTTTACCTCTAACCCTA
>SKHH01000242.1 GCA_007117055.1 Lishizhenia sp.
AATTTAAAACCTCGAGTTTCATCAAACCGTTGCGCTGCTTTAATCAAACCAACGTTACCCTCGTTGATTAAGTCAGGAAGTGTTAGTCCTTGGTTTTGATATTGCTTTGCAACAGATACAACAAAACGTAAATTAGCTTTGGTGAGGCGATCAAGTGCTTTTTGATCTCCCATTTTTATCCTACGTGCAAGTTCCACCTCTTCTTCCGCTGTAATTAAATCAACACGACTTATCTCTAATAGATACTTGTCTAAAGAAGCTGTTTCTCTATTGGTTACTTGCTTGCTAATTTTTAATTGTCTCATGTCTTATACGCTTTATTAAAATTGATAGGACTTAATTCACATGAATTTTCATCCATTCATAACCTTTAGACGAAAATCAATATAATATAGTTGTCTTTTTTGTATTTTTTTTGTAAAGATTTTTTTTTGATATATGAAACATTTATGTGTAATTTATTGTATTTTTTGTTTTGAATATTGATTTACAGTTGTTTAATGTGCAGTTAAAGGGGGCTCTTATAATGAATGAAGCTTTAGTAATCGAAAAATATATTTTCTAAAGAATAGTTATATTCGCAAAAAAATGAAAATAATGAAAAATGTTATAGAAATCATTGAAAATGCATGGGAGGATAGATCGCTTATTCAGTCTTCCGAAGTCATTTCTGCTGTTGAAGAGGTGATTGAAAGTATTGATAAAGGCGTGTTGCGTGTAGCCGAACCTTTAGAGAACGGTCAATGGCAGGTGAATGAATGGGTGAAAAAAGCAGTTGTGCTTTACTTTCCAATGCGACAAATGGAGACGATTGAAGTAGGTCCTTTTGAATTTCATGATAAAATGGCCTTAAAAAAGAATTATAAAGAGCTTGGAGTAAGGGTTGTACCGCATGCCGTTGCAAGGTATGGAGCCTATATTTCAAAAGGTGTGGTAATGATGCCTTCTTATGTTAATATTGGTGCTTATGTGGATGCAGGTACCATGGTTGATACTTGGGCAACAGTGGGTTCATGTGCTCAAATTGGTAAAGATGTGCATTTGAGTGGTGGAGTCGGAATTGGTGGTGTTTTGGAGCCATTGCAAGCCGCTCCTGTTATTGTCGAAGATGGTGCTTTTATTGGTTCTCGTTGCATTGTAGTGGAAGGTGTTAGGGTAAAAAAAGAGGCTGTTCTCGGAGCTAATGTTGTGTTGACAAAGTCTACTAAGATTATAGATGTTACTCAAGATGAGCCAGTTGAATATAGGGGGGAGGTGCCCGAAAGAAGTGTGGTTATTCCTGGTTCATATTCCAAAAAGTTTGCAGCGGGTGAATACCATGTTCCATGTGCACTGATTATTGGAAAAAGAAAAGCAAGTACAGACCTTAAAACTTCCTTGAATGATGCTTTAAGAGAACATAATGTAGCGGTTTAATTTTATTTAAAAATGTAAACATGAAAATATCCGCTTCCATTTACTCTGATAAGAAAAGATCGTTAAAAGAAACTATTCTTGACCTAAAAGCCCATCAGGTTGATTTATTGCATGTCGATTGTAATGATGATATTTCAGTATTTGAAGATATTGAGAAAATTAGAGAATGGTGTGATTTACCAATTGATTTACATATCATTACTGAAACTCCGGAGAAGTTTTATTCTTTACTGAAAAAACATCCTGTCGAATATGTTACTTTTCAGCAAGAGCAATTACCCAAAGACTTTCTACTTCCTTCTGATTTACCGGGTAAAAAAGGGTTGGCAATTATTACACCTACACCAATAGAGGTGTTTGATCGGTATAATGGATTTGACTTTATTCTTTTTATGGCGACTACTCCAGGACAAAGTGGTGGTGTATTTACAGCAGAAAATTTTAAGAAAATTAGACTTTTTAAAAAGAAATACCCTTTGGTTAAGGTGCATGTGGATGGCGGTGTAAATGGAGAGGTTTCTTTTATTTTACGAAATATGGGCGTACGAGCTTCTGTTTCGGGTAGTTTTTTGTTTAAAGCGGCGAGTGTTGGTCAAGCTTTAATGGATTTAACCAAAAGAGAAATTACCTCACAATTTCAAGTGAAGGACTTTATGCACGATAGAGAAGAATGTCCTATTATTTCCCTCGACGAGTTAAATTTGAAAAATGTGCTTTCGGCTATTGAAAATGGAGCGTTAGGTTTCGTTATGGTCGAAGAAAATGATCAATTTGCGGGAATAATTTCTAACGCAGATGTGCGAAGAGGTTTGTTAAATTGTTATCCTGAATTGAATGATGTTGATGTAAAAAAATGGGTGAATCGCAACCCTCTCGTGTTGAAAGATTCAGATACAGTTAATAGTATGTTGCTTTTAGTGAAAGAACAAGCGTTTTCTCCAATGTATTTGCCTGTAGTGAATGAAAATGGAAACTCAGCAGGTGTAGTTACTTTCTTGAATTTAATTAAAGGAGAGGTGTAATTATTTAGATCATTTTATATTTCAATTTAAAAATAATTGTAACTTCATAGTTCTTAAAATTACTAGTATGAATTTATCTTTTGTTAGAACTACTTTTTTCGGAGCAATATTGATTTTTATTGCTGAA
>SKHH01000035.1 GCA_007117055.1 Lishizhenia sp.
GACCCTTCTCATCAACTCCAGTATCGGAAATAAAATGATTATTCAAGGCATACAAAGCAACACCTCTATACATTGCTCCAGAATCAACGTAAATGTAATCCAATTCTTTAGCCAAAGCTTTTGCCAGCGTACTTTTCCCACAAGAAGACCAACCATCGATGGCTATTGTTATTTTTTTATTCTCTTTACTATTCACAACACTAATATACAGTTTTTAAAGCAGTGAATTTTTTATGATGAAAAACTTATTGAAAAACACCTGTGAATAAACTATAGATACCACGTTTTCACTCCTAAAAACCCAGTGTTTATTTATCCAAAATCAGATTAACTAGAAAAGGGGAACTTTTCGTTCCCCTTCGCTAACACTTAACTACACTACATTTTCCTCAAGCACATAGTGAATATGAGGAAAATATCCTTTGTATAACAACTAAGTCAAACTAGTGTTTATACTAAAAATCATAACGATTACTTTCAATAACACGAGTAGCTATCATTTGACGAGCTTCTTTCGCGTTAAACGCCTCTGTTTTTGTAAAACGCTTTAACCCCATCATCATCATTTTTGCTTCATCGCCTTCTGCAAAACTATTGATAGCATCTTTTCCTGCTTTGTTAATTTTATCAGCTACATCATAGAAATATGTTTTCACAATAGCAATTTCATGTTTACATGCTTCTTCTCCGCGCATTCCAATCAACTTATCCACACGTAATAAAGTACTTTCAGCTAAGTAAGTCCATATGGCTACATCAGCTATATTCATTAATACTTCTTGTTCTTTACTTAACGTTTGCATCAATTTTTGAACCGCAGAACCAGCAACCATTAAAATTACCTTTTTGAAACCTTTCAACGCTTTGTATTCATTTGCAAATACACCTTCTTCGGTATCTCCAAAATCAGGAATACTCATTAACTCACCAGCAACAGCCTGAGCTGGCCCCATTAAATCTAGCTCCCCTTTCATTGCTCTACGAAGAATCATATCAACAGTTAACATTCGGTTGATTTCATTTGTTCCCTCAAAAATTCGATTGATTCGAGCATCTCTATAAGCTCTTTCAACACTCGATTCTGCTGAGTAACCCATTCCTCCGTGAATCTGCACAGCCTCATCGACAACAAAATCTAAGCATTCTGAACCTGCCACTTTCAAAATAGCACATTCTGGTGCAAATTGCTCAATCCCTTTCAACGTTGCCTCCGACTTTGACATACCTGACTCAACAAATGCTTCGATAGCATCATCAATATTTTGTCCTGCACGATAAGTCGCCGATTCTACTACAAAAGATTTAATCACCTGTTCTGCAATTTTGTGACGAATAGCACCATATTTGGAAATTGGTCTTCCAAACTGCTCTCTTTCGTTTGCATAATTAATAGATTCGGTAATAGCTGATTTAGCACCACCTAAAACACCAGCAGCTAATTTAATCCTACCAATATTCAAAATGTTTAGAGCTATTTTGAAACCATTTTCACGCTCCGAAAGCATATTCTCAACAGGAACCTTTACGTTATTGAAGAAAACCTGACGTGTTGAAGATCCTTTGATCCCCATTTTCTTCTCCTCTGCATTCAAAGATATGCCTTCCGAATCTGCTTCTACCAAAAACGCAGTTAAATTCTTATCGTCATCAATTTTAGCGAAAACAGTGAATAAATTGGCAAAACCACCGTTTGTAATCCACATTTTTTGACCATTAATGATATAGTGCTTTCCGTCCTCAGAAAGTTCTGCTTTGGTTTTTCCAGAATTAGCATCAGACCCACTTGAAGGTTCTGTCAAACAATATGCTGCTTTCCACTCGCCATTCGCCAGTTTTGGAACATACTTCTTTTTCTGCTCTTCAGAACCGTAATACAAAACAGGCAATGTACCAATCCCTGTATGAGCACCATAAGCTACTGAGAAAGAATATCCAGTTCCTAGTACTTCAGTAGCTAATAAAGAAGTTTTAAAATCAACCCCCATTCCTCCTAAATCTTCAGGAACAGAAAGACCTAACAAGCCAAGCTCACCCGCTTTTTCGAGAATAGCAGGCATTAATCCTTCCTCCATACTGTCAATACGATCTAAATTTGGAGTGATTTCTTGATTTAAAAAATCTTGACACATCGAAGCAATCATATTTTGCTCTTCTGTCCACTCTTCGGGAATAAAAACATCACTTGGTGCTGTATCTCTAATTACAAATTCACCTCCTTTAATAGCTTTAACTTTACTCATAGTTTATATTTTTATACGTTTTATACTTTATTGAATCGTAAATGTATAAGAAAGATTTTTATTATGCAAGCATATCTTTTAAAGTTTTTGAAAAAAATAGCAAAATGACCAACAAATGCAATCTCAAAACTCTAAAACCCTACAATCAAAAAGCCCTAACACCCTAATATCTTAACATCTTAAAGTCTTAACCTCAATTTTTCACCGCCCTCAACATTTCTCGTTTCCCCGGAGGCCCAGGTAACTTTTCCACTTCAAACCCAACTGAAATTAATGTTCTTCTCACATCTCCCTTTGCACAATA
>SKHH01000247.1 GCA_007117055.1 Lishizhenia sp.
GGCTTTATTGATTTTATGTATTTTGTAGGTACGTTGTTTACGCTTAGGTTTTATTTTTCCACAGAAAAACAAAAAAACCGTCTCCAATAACGGAAACGGCTTTTTCTACATCTATAACTATAACTATGAAAAATTATTACTGCTTTACAAACTTACTTCTTACTGTATGGTTGTTATTCAATAATAAAACGCTGTAGACACCTTTGTTCAAGGCACTAATATCTATACTGTCATTAGTATTTGTTAAAACATGAGTTAACACCAATTGACCTTGTGCGTTAGATTGCTAAAAGGCAAACTAATAGCCTGTGAAATTTTCTTATATCAAATTGTTTTTTTACAAAAGTAGGAGTTGTGACTAAAACTTTTCGGCTAAGTTTATGAAACCCCAAGTTAACTTCATGAAAACCCAATTCTGGTTTATGAAGAGCTTTTTTTACAAACAGCAGTTTATGGCTTTGCTTATTAAAACCATTAGAAAAGCTAAGAAATGATCTTGAGCGGACTTTTAGACCATCGATAAAATCTTCCATTTGGTAGATTTCACTTTTCTCTTGGTTTGTTCTCCACCATATTTATCCTAGATTTGTGTAATATGGTTTCAAACAAAAAAACAGAAGTTCTGCTTCATCTATTAATCTGGGGATTGATTCTTTTCATTCCTTTTTTGTTTTTCTCAGGTGACAGTCCGAGAAATGCACGGATGCTTTACCGAACTTGGACACCAATTGTTTTTTCGCTTTTACTATTTTATGCCAACTACCTGTGGTTGGTTAAATCTCTCTTTTTAAAGAAAAACTATGTGGCGTTCATTGGTATCAATCTCTTACTGATTCTGCTGTTTATCTTTTCTATTGAATATTTCCAAGATCTGTTTATTGAAGCTACCCGAAAGAAAAGGAAAGGAAGAAATGCTTCCTTACAATATTATGCCATCATGCGTTACTCGTTTACTTTTATCCTTTCCATTGTAGGGAGTATTGCGTTTAAGATAATTAAACAAAAACAACTGCAAGAAATTCAACGAGAAAAAGAGCAGAATGAACAACTCTCGGCAGAACTACAACACCTCAAATATCAAATTCAACCGCACTTCTTTCTCAATACCTTAAACAATATTTATTCGCTTACAGATTCAGCACCAGAAAAAGCCAAAACGACGATTCATGGGTTGTCGAAATTGATGCGCTATTTGCTTTACACTGCTCAAAGTGATCAAGTAACGCTGGAGCAAGAATTGGATTTCATCAAAAAATACATCGATTTAATGAAAATCCGAATTGCAGGTGATGTTGAAATAACCACCAATTTTGAACTGGATAAATTACATCACAAAGTAGCTCCGTTGCTTTTTATTCCCTTAGTAGAAAATGCGTTTAAACATGGAATCAGTGCCACGAATAAATCATTCATTCACGTTGAAGCGAAATGGGAAAAAGAAACGATGTTGTTATTCATTGTCAAAAATTCCAATTACGCAAAAGACGAAAAAGATCAGGCTGGTTCAGGAATTGGAATTGCGAACCTCAAAAAACGGTTGGAAATTCTTTATCCCAACAGCTATGAATTTCAGCAGACAGCCGACGACAATGCGTTTATTTCCACTTTAATGATAAAACTTTAACACATGAAGAAAATTAGCTGCATCATTGTTGACGACGAACCATTGGCCCTTGATTTATTGGAGGGATATATCAAAAAAACGCCATTTTTGGAACTAAAACAACATTGTAAAAATGCTTTTGAAGTGTTGGACTTTCTGCAAGATAATACCGTTGATTTGATTTTCTTGGACATCCAAATGCCCGACTTAACAGGGATAGAGCTATCGAAAATAATTCAAAATAAAGCACGTATCATTTTCACAACTGCCTTTGAGCAATACGCCATCGAAGGATATAAAGTTAATGCCATCGGCTACCTCCTTAAACCATTTGATTATGATGAATTTCTTCAAGCGACTTTAAAAGCACAGCAGCTTATTTTATCAGAAAATGAAACACAAACAGCAACAAAAAACGAACAAGACTTCATTTTCGTAAAATCGGAATACAAACTCATAAAAATTGAATTTGACGCTATTCAATACATCGAATCGATGAAAGATTACCTAAAAATTCACATTAACACGCAACCCAAACCTATCCTGACCTTAATGAGTCTCACAAAAATTGAGGAGGTATTACCGGAAAACTTTTTGCGGATCCATCGTTCCTATATCATCAACCTCAACGCCATTGAAAGTATCGAGCGCATGCGAGTATATATTAAAAATGAGCCAATACCCGTTTCTGAATCTTATAAAGATGTTTTTAATGAAAAGATTGGACGGTATTCGGCGGAATGAAACTTTTGTTAACTCCCCTCAACCATCGATAAAAAAACGGATTTGGTAGATTCTAGTTGATACTGGCAATAAGTGGCTTTATATTTGAAGTGTAATCAATAAAATTAAAAGATATGAAAGCAAAAGGAATTTTAAGTATGCTAGCTCTGACGTTGATAACGTTTGGAACAATAGCACAAAGAGGAGAC
>SKHH01000226.1 GCA_007117055.1 Lishizhenia sp.
AATGTTTCAGATTGTAAAATATAAAGGTAGTGCATATTGATAAAGGTAATGTTATAAAACCAAAAAGGGCTAGCAAAATGCTAACCCTTTGTGGGCCCTACTGGATTCGAACCAGTGACCCCCTGCTTGTAAGGCAGGTGCTCTGAACCAACTGAGCTAAGAGCCCGATATCATATTTCAATTTCCAGTGACCCTCCCGACTTTTAGTCGGGATGCTCTGAACCAACTGAGCTAAGAGCCCGATATCATATTTCAATTTCCAGTGACCCTCCCGACTTTTAGTCGGGATGCTCTGAACCAACTGAGCTAAGAGTCCGGTATTATATTTCAAATTCCCTTAACTCTCGACTAATAGTCCGGAACTTAGAAATAACTGAGCAATGAGCTTAATTAATCTTGAAATTTGTAATTTAAATCACAATGCGTTTATCGTGATTGCGGGTGCAAATATATAGAACTTTTTTGTTTTGACAATTTATTTAGTCCATTTTTTTCAAAAAATCTTCAAGTAAAAAAAAACTGCCAAAAATTAAAACCATATCATTCTTATTTACAGTGGATTTGAGATTGGATAATAAGTTTAGTGCATTAGGATGAAACTGAAATTTTTTATTTTTTTGAGATAAAATAGGTTGATATCTTTCAATGGTTGCGCTTCTAGGATGATTGAATGAAACAAAGTAGGTGTTACATACAGATGGAAACAAGTCAATAATTTCTTCAATATTTTTATCATTCGATGCACCGTATATAATATGTAGGTTATTGTATTGATATAATTTGTCTATCGAATCAAGTAGAGCAATAACTCCTTCTTTATTGTGGGCTCCATCTAGTATGATAGTAGGAGAGTCATGAATTTTTTGTAACCTACCTCTATACCCACTGTTTTGATAAATATTTTTTATACCTAATTCAAGATGTGAAGCGCTTGAATTGAAGAGAGTGTTCTTGTTTAGTATTTCAAGTGTTTTTTCTACTATTAATTGATTTTTATCAAAGTATGATCTTGCTTGTCTAGTGTCTACTTCTATTAATAGACTATTTGATATAGTGGATTGATTTATGAAAATAGGTTTTATCTCTGGATCTAAAAAACCAGATATAATAGGCTTCTTTTTCTTAATGATTCCACATTTTTCTTTTGCAATTTGACTTCTTGTTTCTCCTAAAATATCGGTATGATCTAGTCCGATAGAGGTGATTACAGATAGTATAGGATCAATTATATTTGTGGCGTCTAGACGACCTCCTAATCCGGTTTCAACTATCACGATATCGCACTTTTCTTTGATAAAGTGATCTAAAGCCATTGCCCAAGTTATTTCAAAAAATGAGGGAGAAAAACTGAGCTTGGTTTTTCGTGTTTTTTCAACAAACTTAATGACATCGGATTCTTCAATTTTATTTCCGTTGATTCGGATTCTCTCTCTAAAATCGACAATATGTGGAGAAGTATATAATCCGACGTTGTATCCAGCCTCCTTTAACGTAGAGGCTAAAATACTGCAAGTTGTTCCTTTGCCATTGGTTCCAGCGACATGTATGTAATTTAATTGATGAAATGCAATAGATAACTGTTGAACTAAATTATTAATATTGTCTAAATTCGGTTTGTAGGCTTTCTGTCCAATTTTTTGATAGCTAGGGAATTGTTGAAAAAGCCATGAAATGACATTATCATATTCTGTATTCAACATCCGAAATTAACTTGGTTCAACCGTAATTGTATAATACGTTACTTCTGGACGAGCTCCTGGCTTTTTGACGTATTGAACTTCTTTCTTTACCAAATCAATAACTTCATCAATCAACCGTTGATTTGTTGTAGTGGTATTGGCACGAATTACAGAAACTCCAATGACTGAACCAAATTCATCTACAGTAAGTTTAAATGCTATATTGCTTCGGGTGTTATTAACTGTTCTTGGTTTAGACTTAATATTAGTTAACCTAACTCTTTCTCCAGAGCCTCCAGAGCCTGGTTCTCCAGTTCCTATTCCAGGTCCAGAATCTGGTCCAAATCCAGTGCCACTTCCTGATGAACCACTTCCTCCAGAACCTGAACCAGAAAAAGGACTAGACTGTGCTTCAGTTTGCTGACTTGTCGTCTGAGAGCTTGCGTCTGATTCATTACTTCCAACAACGGTTTCTACTGGTGATTCTTCTTGAGTAGCGACCTCTTGAGGTGTAGGCTCAGGGGTTGTTGTTTCTGTTTCTGTTGGAGCCGCTTCACCACCACCAGCATTGTATATATCAAAATCGTCAATTCCATCTTCCATCATGGCTAGTGGAATTGGGACTGTAACCTTGGGGGGGTCGGGTTCGTGCCATTTGATAAAAAACAGAAGAAATAAAGTGAATAGGAAGGCTATTACGGATGCTATGATAGCTCGTTTATGATCTTCTTTATGTACTACGGGTACTTGAGACATATACTACACGTTATTAATCATAAGCTAAAACAGGTTTCCAACCACGCGCTTTCGACAAGGCTAAGATTTGAAACACATGCTCATAATTTGCCGTTCT
>SKHH01000097.1 GCA_007117055.1 Lishizhenia sp.
CAAAGTTTCGCATATCACCATCTCCAACCCATGAAAAACGAGCCTTACTATCCTCTTCAATTCGAATCGTATAACTCATTCCATCTTTACTTCCTTTCCAAATACCAATAAAGTCTTGTTCGTTTTCTCCCAGTTTTTTACCGCAAGAAAAGAGTAGTATTGAAATTAAGATTATCCCTATATATCTCATAATTCATTCTGTTAATCTGGAAAAATCTTCCCAGGATTCAATTTATTTTTAGGATCAAACACGCGTTTAATTTGTTTCATCAACGCTAATTGTACAGAATTAAAAGCAATCGGCATATAACGCTTTTGCACCCATCCAATTCCGTGTTCTCCTGAAATTGTACCTCCTAAACGCACTGTTACTTGAAAAAGTTCAGAAATTGCAACTGGTAAACCATTCTCCCAAAATTCATCGGACAAATCTCCTTTCAGAATATTGACATGTAAATTGCCATCACCAGCGTGTCCGTAACACACCGATTGAAAACCATACTTTTTGCCAATATCTTTCACCGCCTTTAATAAATTCGGTAACGCATACCTAGGCACAACTGTATCTTCTTCTTTATAAACGGAATAAGCCTTTACCGCCTCCCCTACTTTTCTTCTCATAGACCACAATTGATCTTTCTGTGCAGCACTTTCGGCAAAAAGTATTTCATCAATGGGAAAATTCTCCAACACCTCCATTATACGCTCAATTTCCCGCATTAATTGTTCCTCATCAAAACCGTCGACTTCAATTAATAAATGTGCTGCATGATTTTCTTTCACAGGTACAGAAAGTTCTGGAAAACAATTCAAGGTATATCGAATAGCATCTTTTTCCATAAATTCTAACCCACTTGGTATAACACCCGCCTGAAAAATGGCACTCACCGCTTCACAGGCTTTTTCAGCGTTAAAAAAAGGAACCAATAACAGCTTATCCATAGTGGGATGCGGCAATAATTTCAATACAATCTTAGTAATAATTCCAAGCGTACCCTCACTACCCACAAATAACTGAGTTAAATTATATCCTGTAGCATTTTTCAACACATTTGCACCTGTCCAAATCACTTCACCATTGGGTAATACCACCTCTAAATTCAGTACATAATCGCTTGTCACACCATATTTCACCGCTTTGGGACCACCACTGTTTTCCGAAACATTTCCTCCGATAAAACAACTCCCTTTACTTGCAGGGTCAGGCGGGTAGAACAATCCTTTCTCTTTCACCGCCTTTTGCAATACCTCAGTAATAACACCAGGTTGAGTAGTTACTTGATGATTTTTATCGTCGATTTCTAAAATTTGATTTAACTTTTGTGTGCTCAACACAACACCTCCTTCAACGGGTAACATCCCACCGCTTAGACCAGTTCTAGCTCCTGCAGGCGTAACCACAACATCATGTTTGTCACAGTACTTCATTATTGCGGCAACCTCTTCAGTGGAAATCGGAAACAGCACTACATCGGGAACGAATGATAAGTTCTCTGTCTCATCGGAGCTATATATTAAACGAATACCATCACTGTCAACAGCCCTTTCTGACATTAACCCTTTGAAGAAAACAAGATGTTCCTGTGCTATTTTATCCATTCTTTTCAATTTCAATTCTAAATTTACCGCTATATCCCATATTGCGACTATACAACTTCTTAAAAATAGTAAAATGTCAACTAAACTTTTCCCTTAAATAGACCTTCTGAGCTGCTCGAATAATCATTTTTTCTGACAAGCTATAAGCGATATCGCTGGCATGCACCATAATTTCATTCACTTGATACTCGGGCAAATCCATGCTGTAAAACAATTGAGCCAGTAATTGAGGATGTTGATCCAACATTACCTGAACCTCTTTGCTCACCAACTCGCATAAATGTTCGAAATTATTATGCGGAGGAGGTATAGGAAGACTTACTCCCACTTTATCAAATTCCTTTGTAATTTGGGCACACGTCTTCTCTGCAAAATGTGCGTCTTCTATTTGTTTAACCAGCTGATTGTTTTCCAAAATACTATGATAAATTCATTCTTCGTATGCTTTGTAAATGTATTAAAATTATCTTTGTCCTTAAAGATTTTCAAATAAATCGTTGAAATTAATCTTGATTTAAAAATTAAAGCTAGAATTATGAAAATATTCAAGTTTGGTGGAGCCTCCGTAAAAGACGCTATTTCAGTACAAAATATTGAGCACATCATTTCCAAATATGGAGGAGAACGTTTAATAGTTGTTGTTTCAGCAATGGGTAAAACAACAAATGCTTTAGAGTTAGTAACAAAAGCACTGTACGATAAAAAATTTGAAGATTTTCGTTCACTTGTTCAAGAAAGAAAACAATTTCATCTCGATATACTTAATGAATTATTTGAAGACAAACATCACCCTATTTTTAGTGAAATTCAATCGATTTTCAACGAATTAGGAAATAGAACTACAGATTCGGTTGCCGACAACTATGATTTTGAATACGATCAAATCGTTTCATTGGGAGAAATTGTTTCAACAAAAATCATCCA
>SKHH01000126.1 GCA_007117055.1 Lishizhenia sp.
GCACCTCTTACGACATCACCAATAGCGTAAATATTTCCAACTCCTGTGTGTAAGTTTTCATTTACTTCTACTTGTCCTTTGTCGTTGGTTTTTATTCCTACGTTTTCTAATGCTAGTCCTTCCGTATACGGTTTTCTTCCAACGGAAACTAAGCAGTAATCCGCTTCAAAGGAAACTTCTTCTCCTTTTTTATTTAGCGCAGTAACTTTTACTCCTTTTCCAGTATTTTCAACATTTTGCACTCGGTGCTCCATGTTGAATTTCATTTTTAATTTTTTTAGAACTTTGGTTAACTCTTTCCCCATTGTTCCATCCATGGTCGGGATGATAGACTTAGCAAACTCAACAACTTCTACTTGAGTGCCTAATCTAGCGTAAACTGAACCCAATTCTAAACCAATAACGCCTCCACCAATTACAATCATTTTTTTAGGAATTTCTTTTAATTCCAAAGCTTCTGTAGAAGTAATAATACGCTTTTTATCGGGTTCCATTCCTGGGAAATAGTTCGGTTTTGAACCTGTTGCGATAACAATGTTCTTTCCTTCTATTGTTGTTTCTTTTCCATCTTGATTGGTGATCATAACCGTTGTTTGATTCACAAAAGAACCCATTCCATGATGCACATCAATATTATTTTTATCCATCAAGAATTTAACTCCTTGGCACGTTTGATCAACCACTTTGTTCTTTCGTTCTATCATTTGCTTGATATCTGCTTTTAAATCGTTGAGCTGAATACCGTGTTCTTCAAATGAATGTGCTGCGTTGTGATAATGCTCAGAAGAATCTAAAAGTGCTTTTGAAGGAATACAACCAACATTTAAGCAAGTACCACCAAGTGTGTTGTACTTTTCTATGATTGCTGTTTTCATTCCAAGTTGAGCGGCTCTAATTGCTCCTACGTAGCCTCCAGGTCCTGATCCTATAAAAATAATGTCGTATTTATCCATGATTATTATGTTGTAATACAAAAGTAATAAATGTATTGAATTGGGCTTGTTATTTTAAGCTTGTAAATTACGCTTTTTTGCTAATTGAGTATAGTTTGTTTTTAAGGCATAAAAAAAGCTGTACTATAAAGTACAGCTTTTAAATAAAATATTTAAGAATCGATTATTTCGCAATTCCAAATTTAACAACTTTCTTTTCGTTGTTGTTGTACACAGTCAAAATGTAAGCACCATTCTTGTAATCAGAAGTGTTTACTATTTCTGAACCTTGAACTTTACCAGTTGCAACTGTTCTTCCGTCCATGCTTAAAATCATGTAATCGAAAGCTTCAACGGCAGTAGAAGTGATTTCAAGACTGTTCGTTAAAATGTTTACTTCAACATCATCTGTCAATGTTAAATCAACAACGTTTAATGCTGGATCAACGAAGAAACACTGAGCATTATTATCATTATCTGCGTCATTAGGATCTCCGTTTTGAGCCATATCCTGTAACGTTGAACCGTCTGCATCAGCACCAATAACGGCAACACATGCAGGAGTCAACTGTGTAACAGCATCAGTGTCAAAAACAAGAGGAGTTTGGAATAGACCAGCTTGTAATTGAGCAGATGTTACAGATTCACCTGCTTCAAATGCACCTTGGAACTGAACTCCATCCACTTGTCCTGCAGTACCATCCCATGAGAAATTTGCTTGACCTAACAAGAAAGTAATCCAAATAGCATTTCCATCTGGAACATCACCATCACCCACATTCGATAATGTAAATGCTACAGGCTGTGCTGCGTTAGGAGCAACATTTTCATTTTCCTCTGGTCCAGTCAAAGTTATTGACAAATCGTACTGGTCTTGTCCAAAAGAGATTGCAGCAAAACCAAAAGCCGCTAGGGCTAAAGTGTAAAGTTTTTTCATATTATTAAGTTTTATAATTTGGGGGTAAAAGTAATTAAAAAAAGTTTTCTGCACAATTAATTCGGTCAAAAGGTTTAATATTGATTTAACATTTATTTCAACTTTCCATAAAGATCATAGTGATCGGCACTTGTAATTATTACCTTGCTAAAGTCTCCAATTCGAACATAACCCTCTGATTTTTTAATTAATACTTCGTTGTCTACTTCGGGGGAATCGTATTCTGTTCTACCTATAAAGTAGTCTCCTTCAATGCGGTCAAAAAGTACGTTGAATTCTTTACCGATTTTTTGCTGGTTTAATTCGTAACTAATACCAGACTGTAATTCCATGATGGTATCAGCTCTTTGCTTTTTTATTTTGTCGGGAACGTTATCTTCAAAGTTGTATGCATGTGTATTTTCTTCGTGTGAATAGGTAAAAATTCCTAGTCGATCAAACCTCGTTTTCTCGACCCAATCATACATTTCTTGGAAATCGGCTTCTGTTTCACCTGGATATCCAGCAATTAATGTGGTTCTAAGCGCAATACCTGGGACTTTATTTCTTATTTCGGAAATCAATGTCTCTGTCTTTTCTCTTGTGGTTCCTCTTCGCATGGCTTTCAGCATGTTGGTTGATCCATGTTGTAATGGCATGTCTAGGTAATTA
>SKHH01000152.1 GCA_007117055.1 Lishizhenia sp.
AGTAGTTGAGCATCTTCTCGAACAATAAACTGCGTAAATATTTTCACGCTTTCTTGATCTCCCACTTTAGTGTATGTATGCAGCGAAACTTTCACTTCATAACCAATACCTCCACATTCAATAATTAAAGCAGTAGGTGTTTTTTCAATAAGTCTTCCGTTAAGGTGTGTAATCATCTGTAGTTATTTATTTTGTGCATCTACAACTGCAACTTTTACCATATTTACAATCTCTCTCACGCTAGCTCCAAGCTGCAAGACGTGTACTGACTTTCTCAAACCAACTAACACCGGTCCAATAGCTTCTGCTTCTGTCATTTCTTGCAATAATTTATACGCAATATTACCTGAAGATAAATTTGGAAAAATCAAGGTGTTAACTTCCTTATTTACCAAATTAGAAAACGAAAATTTATCTTCTAATAAATCATTATTTAAAGCGAAGTTAGCTTGAAGTTCTCCATCCACTGTTAGGGTTGGATATTTTTCGTGAATAATTTTTACAGCTTCAGCCATTTTTTTAGCATCTGTTCCATTCGATGAACCAAAGTTTGAATAGGACAACAAGGCAATTCTCGGAGTAACTTTAAACTTCCGAACCGTTTTTGCTACTTGATTTGTCATATCTGCAATTTCTTCAGCGGTTGGATCGAAATTCACCGTAGTATCTGCCAAGAAGATTGGTCCTTTTCGTGTTACGAGGATATACATTCCCGCAACCCTATCTACCTCTTTTTGTTTACCAATTACTTGAAGTGCTGGTTTTAGCACGTCGCTGTAATTTCTCGTTGCACCGGAAACCATGGCGTCAGCATCTCCAATGTGCACCATCATTGCACCAAAATAATTTCGCTCACGCATAATTTTCAACGCTTCATATTCCGTGAAGCCTTTTCTTTTACGCATTTCAAAAAACGCTTGAGCATATCGTTTTCTTCGATCTATTTCATCATCCGATTTTGGATCAATGATTTCAACTTCTGGAAGGTCCATACTGTACTCTTCTATCATTTTGAGTACACGTTCTTTTCTGCCTAGTAAAATCGGTAAGGCTACACCTTCTTCGTAGGTCGTTTGAGCAGCTTTTAACACTTTGTAGTTGTCGGCTTCGGCAAAAACCACGCGTTTTGGGTTTTTCTCTGCTTTCTCTGTGATGTTTCGAACCAACTTATTATCTAATCCCAATCGCTTCTTTAAATTGTCCTCGTAAACATTCCAATCCTTAATAGGATTTTTCGCCACCCCTGAATCCATAGCTGCCTTTGCTACAGCAGGGGCTACGTAATAAATTAAACGAGGATCTAATGGTTTTGGAATAAACTGATCTCGACCAAAGGTTATACTTCTCTCACCATAGGCTTCGCTTACTTCTTCGGGCACAGTTTCTTTTGCCAATGAAGCAATCGCATGCACAGCAGCCAATTTCATTTCTTCATTAATCGTAGTTGCCCTAACATCCATTGCTCCTCTAAAAATAAAGGGAAAACCCAACACATTATTGACTTGATTTGGATGATCTGATCGGCCTGTTGCCATAATCAAATCTTTTCTCGTTGACATGGCATCTTTATAAGTGATTTCTGGATCTGGATTCGCCAACGCAAAAACGATAGGGTTTTTCGCCATAGATTTCACCATTTCTTTTGAAACGATTCCTCCTTTCGAAAGGCCTAAGAAAACATCTGCTTCTTTCATCGCGTCCACTAAAGAAATAGACTTTTCATGTGTTGCAAATAAGGCTTTATTTCCTTCCAATCCTTCTCGATCTTTTGCTAATAGTCCTTTACTATCAAACATGAAAATGTTTTCTGTCTTTGCGCCAAGTGAACAATATAGTTTTACACACGACATAGCAGACGCTCCAGCTCCTGAAACTACTATTTTTACCTTATCTATATTTTTGCCCGCTAACTCTAAAGCATTCAAAAGTCCAGCAGAGGAAATAATCGCTGTTCCATGTTGGTCATCATGCATGACCGGAATATCTAATTCTTTTTTAAGTCTTTCTTCAATTTCAAAAGCTTCAGGCGCTTTGATGTCTTCTAGATTAATACCGCCAAACGTTGGAGCAATCGCTTTTACCACACTAATGAAATGCTCTGGATCACTAGCATCTACTTCTATGTCAAACACATCAATATCTGCGAAAATTTTGAAAAGCAGTCCCTTTCCTTCCATAACAGGCTTTGAGGCCATTGGACCAATATCTCCTAGTCCCAGTACGGCAGTTCCATTAGAAATAACAGCCACTAAATTTGCCTTACTGGTATATTTATAAACGTCGTCTGGATTTTCAGCAATTCTTAGACAAGGTTCAGCCACTCCAGGGGAATAAGCCAACGATAAGTCACGTTGTGAACTATATGGTTTGGTGGGTATTACTTCAATTTTTCCAGGCTTACCTTGAGAATGATAATCCAATGCATCTTGCTTCTTAATTTTCGCCATAGTAATCGTCTTTTTTGTTTTCAGACAAGGGCGTAAAATTAATAAAAAAGGACAGAGATAAAATTAGTTTGAC
>SKHH01000056.1 GCA_007117055.1 Lishizhenia sp.
AAACTATACGTGCAAAACACCGACCCATTGTGATTATTACTTCGAATAATGAAAAAGAATTGCCCGATGCCTTTTTAAGAAGGTGTTTTTTCCATTACATTCAATTTCCAGAAAGAAGTACAATCAAGGAAATTATTGCCGTTCATTTTGGAGATTTAGAACAAGAATTGGTGAATCGTGCTTTAGACTTATTTTATGCCATACGAAATCAATCTAACCTCAAGAAGAAACCTTCTACCAGTGAGTTATTGGATTGGATCAAACTTTTGTTGTTGGCAAAAATTACGGCTACCGAATTAGAAGACGTCATTGAAGGAAAAAGTAACACGCCTTATTTGGGAGCTTTACTTAAAAATGAGCACGATAAACAAATGATTCGTTAAGCCATGTTTATCGATTTTTTCTTAAGTCTAAAAAAACAAGGAATCCCAGTCTCGCTCAAGGAGTTTTTGGATTTACTAGATGCCCTACAAAAAGAACTTCCTGAATACAATGTTGAACAGTTCTATTTTTTAGCTAGAGCGATTTTGGTAAAAAACGAAACACATTTAGATACCTTCGACCAAGTTTTTGGACTCTATTTCGAAGGAATTGAGCGGATATCGTCATCTGATATTCTAACTATTCCCGAAGAATGGCTGCGAAAAAATGGTGAACGTTTATTTTCAAAGGAGGAATTAGAGCGTATCAAATCATTAGGCAACTTGGAGGAGATCCTCGAGCGTATGCAGGAACTGTTGAAAGAACAAAAAGAGCGTCATCAAGGTGGGAATAAATGGATAGGAACAGGAGGCACTTCTCCCTTTGGTGCCTATGGTTATAATCCCGAAGGAGTGCGAATAGGTCAACATGAAAGTCGTCACAGACGAGCTGTAAAAGTTTGGGATAAACGACAATTCAAAGACTTACGAAGTGATGTTGAACTAGACACACGTAATATGAAAATGGCACTTCGAAAACTGCGTGTAATGAGTCGAACCGGTACTTCGGAAGAATTTGATCTCGACCAAACCATTCAAAAAACTTCTAAAAATGCTGGGGTATTGGATATCGCCATGGTTCCCAGTAAAAAGAATACCGTAAAAGTGTTGTTATTATTAGATATTGGAGGCTCCATGGATGATTACATTACGCTTTGTTCTCAACTCTTTTCTGCCGCAAAATATGAGTTTAAGCACCTCTCTTTTTACTATTTCCACAATTGCTTGTACGAATTTTTATGGAAGGAAAACAATCGACGATGGGAAGACCGTATTCCAACAGAAACCTTGTTCAATCGCTACGGCGAAGATTACAAAGTGATTTTTGTTGGTGATGCTTCCATGTCTCCGTATGAGATTTTTTCCCGTTTCGGAAGTGTGGAGCATTACAACGAACGCCCTGGACAAGAATGGCTCAACGACGTAAAAAAGCATTTTAAAAAATTCATTTGGCTGAATCCTACCCCTAAAGAAACATGGAAATACACCCAATCCATTGGCATGATCAAAAATATTATGGAAGACAGAATGTTTCCCCTGACCATTGATGGTATTGAACAAGGCGTAAAAATACTTCAATAATACAAGTTTGGTTTTTTACAAAAACAATAGCATAAACTCAGTTACTTAAAAGTATATTTGCACCATGAATGATTTTAAGGATAAAGTTGTTTGGATTACGGGGGCTTCATCAGGAATTGGAGAGGAATTAGCTATTCAATTGGACAAACTAGGAGCGAAAGTCATTTTATCGTCTCGAAAAAAAGACGCACTTGAAGCTGTTTTATCGAAATTAACATCTCCTGAAAAACACCTTGTTCTTCCGTTGGACTTAGCCGATCAACGTAACTTTGATTCGCTTGTACAACACGTTATTCAACGCTATCATCGTATCGATTACTTATTTAACAGTGGTGGCGTCTCCCAACGCGGAACAGCTTATGATACGCATATTTCTGTGGATAGAAATATTATGGAAATCAATTATTTTGGAAATATTGCCTTAACAAAAGAGGTTCTACCCTACTTTCGAAAAGAAAAATTCGGTCATATTATAGTGACTTCAAGTATTGCAGGAAAATTTGGTTTTTATTTACGTTCAGCTTACGCTGCATCGAAACATGCGTTACACGGGTATTATGAAAGCTTACAACTGGAAGAAGCTAAAAACGGGATTAGGGTAACGATTGTTTGTCCAGGTAAGATTTTCACACCCATCTCTGTAAACGCATTGAATAGTGAAGGAAAACCCCACGGAGAAATGGACCACAACCAAGAAACAGGAATGGCGGTGGAAACATGTGTCTCAAAAATGTTAAAAGCAACCGTAAAAAACAAAAAAGAAGTTCTGATTGGCAACAAAGAAATTCTGGCTGTATATATCAAACGCTTTTGCCCTCCTCTATTTCGAAAAATCATTAAAAATCAAAAAGCTACGTAATGAATAAGTATAAAATAGTAATGGTTTGCTTAGGAAATATTTGTCGTTCTCCAATGGCAGATGGTTTGCTTCGAAAAAAAGTAAAAGAGCATCAACT
>SKHH01000027.1 GCA_007117055.1 Lishizhenia sp.
AAGAAAACTCAACTACAGACCTTTTGCGCATTGGACGAAAAACATCGGAGGAAGAAATTACTTACTTTGCCATTAATGCCGACGGAAAGCTTGTAATAGCAAATGAAGAAAGAAGCGTTTTTCAAATTAGCTTAGATGATGAAACTACGAGAGCGAGAAAAGTAGTCGTAGATGAACAAAATTGGGCTGACTATGTGTTTCAGAAAGACTATGATTTAATGCCTTTGAAAGAAGTAAAAAGCTACATCGACCAGAATGGTCATCTTCCAAATGTACCATCAGCTAAAGAAGTAAAAGAAAACGGAGTTGATCTTGGAGAAACGTCAAAAATCACCATGGAAAAGGTGGAAGAATTGACGCTTTATGTCATTCAACAACAAGAACAATTGGATATACAAAAAAACCTTTTGAAGCAACAGCAAGAACTGATTGAACAACAAAGAAAAGAATTAAATAAATTGAAGTCTAATCAACTTAAATAGTACTGCGATGCGATTTATCCTAAGTTTTCTTTTAATTCAGTTATTACTTCCTTCGATTGGGTTCGTTCAAATTAATGTTTTTGAAACAAATTGTTTAGAGTTGGATCAAAATGAGTTTGATAGTTCTTCCGAAGAAATTAGAGCAGGTTGCATAAACACACCTACAGATGGAAGTAGCCATGTTTTTACACCAAGTGCTGAGAACAAAAAAATGATTGCTTCTAAACAGATCGTTTTTAATCCTAATGTTATCATTGAACCAACTGGATCACATTCAGTTGAAGCATACATTGACAACTCTATTGATGTTGTGGCTTATGTGGATGATTTAAATTCGATTGAAAAACTCAGTAAGTTTGAGCTCGGGATAAAACCCTCTTCAAATATCATGGAACAGATTGAACATTTTTTGGAGGACTCTGGAGCTAACAAATTAAACCCTTTTCTTTCTAGTGAATTAGAAATTTATGCAGAGTTTTAATTTTATTCATAACCTTCCTCCTTCTATGCCTATAAATGATAAGGTTAAACGTCATGCTTTTTATTATGAAGAGGTAGAACGGGATATTAGTGGGTTTGAAGATTTGTATAATCACCCGTATTTTGATACTCCTGATCCAATTAGTCGAAGTGACTATGAAAATTTAGACAGAAATTGGGATGTTAAAAAAAGTGAATACCCTTTTAGAATAAGGTTTTCACCTGAATATGAAGGTGAATGGACATGTGAGATTACAATAATAAAAAACGGAGTTATTACTTATAATTCGCCCAAATTTATGTTTGAAGTTGTATCTTCTGATAATAAAGGTTTTGTTGAGGTAGGGCAGTCAAAAAGATTTTTAGTTAGAGATGGCAAGACTTATATGCCTTCAGGAATGAATTTCCCTTTTATTTCAAGAAGTGGTTACCCACTTCTCGAGCGTACAGATGGTAATAAAATAATGAACAAAGCTGGACGGTATCATGTAACCCCTCCTTTAGAATTTTACGAACAAGGTTTAAGGTATATGGATACGATGGCAATGATGGGTGTTAACCATTTTAGATTTATAATGGATCCCTCAAGCTCTGAAATAGAATGGGAAGAGTTAGGCAATTACTCCCATAGACAGCATATAGCAAAAGAATTGGATTTGGTTATAGAAAAAGCAGAAGAGCACAATTTATTAATTAATTGGAATTTATCCTTGCATTTTAGATTTTGCGAGAACTTGTTCGGATATAACAGATGGGACTGGACAATTGGAAATGCTAGTTCAGATGACCCAGGAGACCCCTATAATCATGGGTTAGACTTAAATGATATAAAAGAATTCTTTACTGATAAGGATGCAAAAGCCTATTGGAAAGAACGATTACGATATATTATAGCACGTTGGGGATATACTCCTCAAATAGCAATGTTTGAACTGCTTAGTGAAATTGACCAGGTAGGAAAAAAATTAGATAGTGATGGTATAATTTTTCAAGATGCTTTTTATGAAGACGACCCGGTAACTTTTCAAAATTGGCATCTTGAAATGGCAGATTATTTAAAAAATGATTTAGGGTTGAGAAATTTATTAACTGCTAGCTATACAGTTGGCGGCATAGATGATGAGTTAGACAATACTTTCAGCTCTTCTAATATTGATTTAGTGTCCATTAATAGATATAATTTTCAAACATCTAATGTCCATGATTTTCATAGAAGAAACATAGGTTTCTTAGTTTCTGATGAAGGTCACGATATGCCAGCTGATTTTACAACCTTTCATTGGCAGAAGTATTATAATAAGCCAATTTTCTTTAGTGAATCAGGAGCAACTGAACTATGGGAGTGCGACAACCACATAGAAACCCGTCGTAACATCTGGCAAAATGCCTTTTGGGGAATTGCTGGTGCTTTAGATTGGGAAATAGAACAGCTTTATAACCACCCAAACGCCACACCAAAAGTATGGAGCATTTACGAACGCGTAGCAGAATTTTTTGACGATGTTGATTTAGATGGTGAAAACTGGCACTCAGGCATGACTAGATTAAGAA
>SKHH01000084.1 GCA_007117055.1 Lishizhenia sp.
GTTCGCTAGCAAAAAGTTGATTCAACTGTAACATACTAAAGGCAACTCCTAAAGCAATAACTAAATAATTTTTCATAATGTTATTCATAAATGGTTTTCAAATAATTGTGTTAAGTATACAATATTAAGCTAAAAATAGCTGTTTTTTATGTCAATACGCTAAAAATGGTGTTAAAATTTGATTTTAAGCTTAAACTTATGATTAAATCAGGCATAAACGATAAAATATGCGAATTAGAACTCCTTATGTTCCTGTGAAAATCTCTTTTTTGTAGCTTATCATTTCTCCTTTTTCTTACCTTTACCCTATGCAATTTAAAGATGTAATTGGACACGATACACTCAAAAAGCAATTCATTCAAGAGGTGAATGACGATCATATTAGTCATGCTCAGCTATTTCTTGGTAAAACTGGTTATGGTAGTCTCTCTCTAGCATTGGCTTTTGTGCAATACATTTTTTGCGAAAATAAGGAAAGCCATGATAGCTGTGGCACATGTGCTTCTTGTAGAAAAATCAGTGCGTTGCAACACCCAGATGTTCATTTTTCCTTCCCAACAGTTCAGGCAATTTCTAAACTTTCAGATGAACAATTTCCAGAGTGGAAAAAATTAGTTGAGGAAGAACCGAACTTCTCATTAAACGACTGGATTAGCTATTCTGACCCCAAAGGTAGAAAACCCATTTTGTCGGTACATCAAAGTCAGGAGATTATAAAAAAATTATCGCTTAAATCCTTTGAAGGAAACTACAAGGTGAGCATTATTTGGATGGCGGAAGAAATGAATCAGGGCTGTGCTAATAAGTTACTGAAAATCATTGAAGAACCACCCGCGAAAACCTTATTTATTTTAATTGCCGAAAATCAAGAAGTCATACTTCCAACCATTTTAAGTAGAACGCAACTCGTTAAAGTAAAACCTATTTCTGATCAAGAAATGGAGAAATACTTGGTGAATAAGGGCATTCAAGATGATGAGTTGAAAAAGAGTATCGTTGCTCGTTCTGAAGGGAATGCGCGATTAGCAAAAGAATTAGCAAGTGGAGAGAAAGCAAATAATCAAAACCGTACAGATTTTATTCAACTGATGCGTATTTGCTACAAAAAAGAGGTGCTTCCTATGTTAGATTGGGCGGAAAAAATGGGCAACTACGGAAGAGAAGATCAAAAAAACTTCTTGTTGTATGCCTTGTACATGATTCGCCAAAGTTTAATGAAAAACTATACCGAAGAACAACTTATGCGTGCATCTGCGGAAGAGGTGACCTTTTTACAACGCTTCTCTCGTTTTATAACAAATAATAATGTGCAAGATTTTACCCAATTATTCAATGATGCTCATTATTATGTGGAAAGAAACGCCCACGCAAAATTACTTTTTACCAATATCACATTCGAAGTAATGCGATATATTCATAGAGCGTAAACACAGCATACAACTCCCTCAAAAAAATGATAAACTTTCAAATTCGTAAAGTAGCACCAGGTGACGAAATCGCTTTAATTGGCTTAATTCAAGAATTGGCTGTTTATGAAAAAGAACCGGATGCTGTAAAAAACACCGCTCAACAACTGGCTATCGATTTATTCGAGGACAACATTTGTGACGGTTTTGTGGCTATCATAAACGAACAAATTGTGGGTATGGCCATTTTTTACACTTCGTACTCGACATGGAATGGTCGCTGTATTTATTTGGAAGACCTTTATGTGCAACCCAAACATCGAGGGAAAGGAATAGGAAAAGCCTTGTTTTTATCTGTTAAGTCCTTAGCTGAAGAAAAAAAAGTGCAACGCATGGATTGGCAAGTCTTGGACTGGAATACTCCTGCTATCGAATTTTACAAACGGTTGAACGCTACCTTGGATCCCACATGGGTCAATGGAAGGTTTTATTTTACTACGGAAAAGTAACTCCTATCTTTTTTCTAGTCTAATTTTAAAGCATCGTAACGTGCCTTTAAATCATTGTATTTGTTTTTCAAATAACGTACTTCACGCTTATCACTTCCAGATAGCTTCATCTTTTCAATTTCACGGATAAAGTGATCCACAGCGTCCCAGTTTTCAGTAAAAATAGAGGCAATGATTAAGTTTTTCAAAATTCCTCGCATCACCTTGTGGTTAATTCTTCCTTTACCGCTTCGATTATGTTCTTTTGCCGCTTCTGTCCAAATGACATACGCTTTGTTTAACTCTTCAATTCCTTGGTTTTTGTTTTTCAGTAACAAATGTAATCCTCTTTCCGCATGGGTTTTGGCTTGGTCTAAATCATCGTAATTGTACTTATTGGAAGGTTTTCTTGAATACAAGGTCACACGATACGACAAATTCACTGTACCAAATTGAGAGTTCAAATCATTATTAACATGCTGAATATGATCATGACCGATACGTTTTTCTCTGGCCTCTATTGTACCCAACAAATGATCAAACGCTTCAACAGAATCTTTTACACTTGCCCCCCTTACATTGCTCCAATTCGTCGTTGGGGAAACATACTCCAAGTA
>SKHH01000258.1 GCA_007117055.1 Lishizhenia sp.
AACGCACTGCAAACGTCTTTCAATTGATCCGCATGTTTTCTCGTGTCCCAACCTGCATTTGAGGTCAATACATGAGGCGGATCTGGAACTAAGGTCGCCTGATGAGGGAGGACTTCACCGACTAACTTCATAAATCGGTTATCTGGATACCCTTCGATATTAAACTCTGTGGTAACCACCTCCTTTAGATCATATACATCTTTTGTGGTGATGTGTCTTTCATCTGGTCGAGGGTGAATCGTGATTCCATCCGCTCCAAATCGTTCACAATCGATTGCCACTTGCGTCACAGAAGGGACATCCCCTCCCCTCGCATTTCTAATCGTGGCAATTTTATTTACATTTACACTTAATTTAGTCATGTGTTATACTAATTTTGTCGCCTCAAAGTTAAATACATTAAAGTAGAATTACTACTTTGGCAAAAACTATGATAGCAATTGATCTCATATCGGAACAAATTCCTCCTCTAAAACATACAGATACAGGTAATGTTGCACTGCAATGGATGGAAGAATTTAAAGTCACGCATCTGCCTGTGATGAAAAACGAAAATTTTGTAGGATTAGTATCTGAAGATGCCATCTACGACCAAGATGACGCAGATCAAACCCTACATGAATTATTCGATCATCTTCCTCGACCTTATGTGAAGGGTAGTATGCATATTTACGAGGTGTTATCAAGAATTTCAGAAGAACATTTGTCTGTCTTACCCGTTTTGGATGACGGTGAAATTTACTTAGGCTGTATAGGTGTAAATGACATTATGCATCATATTGCCAACACGGGAAGCATCAAAGAGACGGGAGGAATTATTGTTTTAGAAATTAACAGTATTGATTATAGCTTAGCACACATTGCTCAAATCGTAGAAAGTGAGAATGCAAAAATTTTAAGTAGCTTTATTAGTTCCAGTCCAAAATCTTCATTAATTGAGTTGACCTTGAAAATCAACCAGCTTGATTTAAGCAGAATCATTCGTTCTTTTCAGCGTTTTGACTACAACATTAAAGCCACTTTTCAGAAAAACAATTATCACGATGATTTGAAAAATAGGTATGATGAATTAATGAAATACCTTAACATGTAAGCTCTATGAATATAGCTATTTACATTCCAAAAATCACAAAAAAAGAGGTAGGTTATCTAACTACACTCATTCAGCATATCGAGCAGCTGGGTTGGACTCCTTTGCTCGAAAAAAAAATGCTGGAGCAGCTTACGAAAAAGTTCAACTTTGGAAAACATGTTGATTCTTACTCCTCAAGAAACGACTTTTCATCAGGAATTGACTTAGCAATAAGCGTGGGAGGTGATGGAACTTTTTTAAAAACTGTTTCATTCATTCGTTCTAGCGGTGTTCCAATTATGGGTATAAACACCGGAAGACTTGGTTTTTTAGCAAACACCAGCTTTTCTAATCTTGAAGAAACTCTTGAAAAAGTAAAATTGAAAGATTACTCTTTTCAAAAGAGATCATTACTCAGTGTAGAAACCGAAAACAACATTTTTGGAGAAGATCATTTTGCTTTGAATGAATTGGCATTGCATAAGAAAGATACGGCATCCATGATTACTGTACATGCTTCTTTGGATGGAAAATACCTGAATTCCTATTGGGCAGATGGACTCATTGTTGCTACGCCAACGGGCTCTACTGCTTATTCTTTGAGTTGTGGAGGTCCTATTATTACCCCTGGTTGTGAAGTACATATTTTATCTCCGATTGCCCCACACAACCTCAACGTTCGACCTGTCGTTGTTCCTGACCACATGCCCATTGAGCTGACAGTAGAAGGTCGTGATCGATCTTATTTACTCACCTTGGATAGTCAATCAAAAGTAGTGAAGAATGGAACCGTAGTGCGTTTGAAAAAAGCCGACTTTATGATAAATGTTATCAAGTTTGAGGAAAATAATTTCCTAGACACGATTCGAAACAAAATGATGTGGGGACTTGACCGACGCAATTAGTAAGGTAAAATTTATTCATAATAATTCACAGTTAAAATAAAATACTAAGTTTTTTTTTTCGTTATTTGTGAGGCATGTTTAGAATGATGAAGTACGTATTTTTATTAGTTTTCGTTTTTTTAGTGAGTAACTCTTTTGCTCAAAGGGAAAACTTTTTGTCTCGTTCATCTTTTGGACCAATGCTTGGAGGCAGCTATTACATTGGAGATTTAAACAAATACAATCACTTTCAAAATACTCATTTGGCTGCAGGACTCGTCTATCGTTATTACATCAACTCGAGAGTAGAGTTACGTGGCACACTAATGTATGGAAAAGTAAGCGGAGATGACGCTCTTTCCAAAAACCCTATTCAACAACAACGCAACTTATCCTTTGAATCTACTATTTATGAGATGTCAGGCGGAATAGAGTTTAATTACTTCAACTACAAACTGGGTGATGGAAAATACTTTTTCAGCCCCTATATGTTTATCGATTTAGCGTTATTTCGTATGAATCCTAAAACAGAGTACAACGGTGAACTTATTGA
>SKHH01000069.1 GCA_007117055.1 Lishizhenia sp.
AATACTATAAATTGCGCTTCTTGTCACCGACAAGAGAATAGTTTCTCTGACCCTAATCAGTTTTCCATCGGCGTAGATGGAGCTGTTGGTTCTAGAAACTCTATGGCATTGGTTAATTTAGGGTGGCAAAATTCCTTTTTTTGGGATGGAAGAGCGGGAACATTGGAAGAGCAAATTTTTGAGCCAGTACCTGACCCTAAAGAAATGCATCTTTCTTGGCCAGAGGCTGTTTCAAGATTAAAAGACGATGGTGAATATCGCAATCTATTTTTACGTGCATTTAATGAAGAAGATTTTGACTCTACTCATGTATCTAAGGCTTTAGCTCAGTTTATAAGAACAATGATTTCTAGTAAATCGAAGTATGACATAATGTATAAATTTCAAAATGGCATGCCACTAGATGATTCGGAAACAGCCATTCTAAATACTGTCACAACGGAAGAATGGGGAGGCATGGACTTATTTTTCAGCCTCACAGGCGGTGATTGTTTGCATTGTCACGATGGACCACTCATGCATATCAATTTGTTTTCTAACAATGGAATGGATACAGAATTTGAAGATGAAGGAAGATTTGACGTAACAGGAAATCCCAATGATCTCGGGAAATTTAAAGTTCCCACACTGCGAAATATAGAACTTACCGCTCCATACATGCATGATGGACGTTTTCAAACGTTAGAGGAAGTTATTGATCAGTATTCTCATGGAGTTGTAATAAGTCCTACTATTGATCCAATGATGGAGTTTGCTTTTCAAGGCGGAGTACAATTGGATGAATATGAAAAAAGCTTACTTCTCGCCTTTCTGAAAACATTCACCGACTGGGAGTTTATCAACAATCCGGATTTTCAAGAGTAAGTTAACGAATCAGTACTCTTTTTCGCGTTACCGGAACATTAGAGCCATCATTGTAAACAAAAATGAGCATTTCCGCATGCAAGTCAGATTTTAATATATGCATATCCGCTAAATTTTTTCGTTCACTAAACAAAACCCTTCCAGCAATATCATAAACGGCAACGTTCCCAACATTTTCGGTGCGAATTAGATAATATTCATCAAACTCAACTACATCAAACAATGGTGGTTTTAAAGCTTTATCAATATCAGAAAATGCGAAGTTCGTTAATAAAAAAACATCACGAGAAGCGCGTTGCAAGGAATCTATCCCTCCACAAATCAACCAATTCCCCCCACCCAGTTTTGCGGCTCCTCTACTCCCCTTTCTGCTTATGGAAAAGTCAACTTGTTCAGAAAGTGAAAAGATACCAGAACTAATCGAAAAGTTAAGTATTTCGTTTTTAATAAATGGAGGTACTGCCATTTCCTCCACATTACCACTGAAATCAAATTCATATTCGCTCCCCCCAAAAACAAACATTTTATTCCCATGTCCACCTGCTACACCTTTATAAACAGGAATATTATACCCGGCAACATACGTCCATTCAATTTGTGTGGGATCTTCTGGATCAATAACACCTTTTCGCAGCCCAGAACTTACGTTAGTTCCTATTCCCTCAGAGATACCTCCGTAGTAAAAAATAGTATCTCCTAAAATAACACCACTTGCACCATATACCTTAAAAAAATCATTATCAGGTAATGAAGTAGCTTCAGACCATGTATTAAAAAAAGGATTAAAAACATGTACTTTTGGAGTTGTTCCTTCATTGCTCCATCCTCCAATTACGTATATCAAACTATCTCTCCAAACGTCTTGAACATGATGATCAACAGCAATAGGAACTCCAACAGCATTCACTTCAAAACTATCAACAAAAGGGTTAAAAACATGTACCTGATTCGATGAAATCAAACTATCATTAACGCTGTAATGCCCCCCGATTAAATAAATACGATTATTCACAAAACTTGCCGAAGCCCCAATCTTTCCCAAAGAATCCGGTATACTTCCTAAGAGGGACCACGAATTATTAACAATAGTATATTTTTGGACCCTACGATGAATATTTGATTCCGCCAACGGATTGGTTACGCCACCAAAACTATAAACATACTTCGTTCCGTTTGGCAATACTGATTCACACACGGCATTATCACTACTTGGAATAGGAAGGTTCTTCAACTTAGTGTGCGACCAAGAATTTTGTCCCATCACAACAGATGAGCATAAAAGAAAAACAATACTGTACATCCAAGTATTCATAGTTCGAAATTAAGAAAAAGACTGCATAACTAAGTATTGTTTTTCAAAAATCAAAAAAAATGACCAAAAGTTAAAAGTAATTATCAGTGTAAATCTTTATCATGATTCATTCAAAATAGTTATTTTTCGACGAAAATATTTACTATGGCTCAAATACAACCCTTTAAGGCGATCAGACCAACAAGAGACAAGGCACATTTAGTGGCTTCGCGTCCCATGGCATCATACAAACCGTCCATTCTTGCAGCCAAACTAGAAGAAAATCCATACACTTATATTCACATTATTCATCCAGAATATTTTGAAGACGAAACCAATAAAACAGAACC
>SKHH01000115.1 GCA_007117055.1 Lishizhenia sp.
AGAATAATCGGTTTCCTTCCTAATAAATCATCAATATTAATTTTTCGGATTTGTTTAACACTAAACTCTCCATTGATCCAATTTTTGAAATTCGGTACCGATTGCACTTGAACATCGTATTTTAAACAAACATCTACGACTTCAGTAGTGTGATCCTTATCGGGGTGTTGAATCGCGATAATTAATTCATCCACGTCATTTTCTTGTAAAAGCTTCTCCAGCTTATAGGTGGGATGAATTTTCACACCTTCTAATCTGTTTCCTGCTAGCTTAAGGCTATCATCTATAAAAGCGACAATCGAATAACCAAAAGAGGGTTCTTTTTCGATCGTTCTTTTGGTAATCAACCCTGACACACCCGCTCCATAGATAATGACATTTTTGCGATTCTTTTTCTTTACTTTCGTTGACTCGTAATAATATACCTTTATAGCAAAACGAAAGCCAATGAGTAACATAAGACTTACGAAAAACTCCGTAAACCAAACACTAATAGGTACTAAATATCTGCCGTCAAAAACTTGGTTTCTTAACAATCCTGCAATCAGAATTAAAATCGAAGAAGTGGAAACAGCAAGAAATATTCTCTTCACATCTTCAAAAGAAGTGTGTCGAATTAAACCTTGATGAATATTAAAAGCATAAAATACCGCCAATTTAATTAAAATAATATACGGCAACCCAGTAGACAAATTTTTCCATTCCTTAATAACGACAGACATATTCGAATACAATTCAAAACGAACGGAATACGCCATCAACAAAGCAATCATTGACACCAATAAATCCAAGGAAATGATGATCCAACGCGGTGTTCGTGCTTCAGGCAACGATGGGTAAGGAAATCTTTTTCTTTTTGCCATTTTATATCTTAGGTGTAATTCATAGTAACAAAGCTACGCAATTTTTATTTCTTATTATGAAATGTTGCGTTCAAGTTGCTATACGACCAACTATTTAATCATCCCTTTGATTATCTTCAAGTCTTTTATTGATTTGAAACAAAGACCTTTCTATGGTTTCGTATTCATTATTTGGTCTTGGAGATAATGCAGGTGCCGCAACAACATACCCTTGTGTATCTAATAGTATATAAAACGGATAAAACACTGCTTTATATTGTTGAACAAACATATCCTCTTCTGAGACTAGGGTAGCTTTCCACGAAATATTATGTTCTTTGATTAAGTCTGTTATGTCCTCCTCTTGATTTTCGCCTTCGTAAACAAACACAGTTAAGAATTCCACCCCCTTATTATACTTATTGTACAACTTTTTAAGCAAGGGCAAGTCACGCATAGATTTCTCTGCATTGAGTTTGATAAAATGCATATATAAATGCTTCCCCTTGAAATCATTAAGGCTTTTCTTTTCTTGCCCCACATCTAGTACAAAGTTTGGTGCTTTTCCTCCTGGAACTAAATCCGTAAGTCGATTCTTCAGTTGAGCCGCAATTGGTTTATTCGCTTCAAACAACCCATGAGCACTTACACTATCTAAAATCGAGATGATATTCGTTTCGGGGTACTCACCTGTGAAATAGACGTCTTTGAGCATTTTCAACATAATAAACTCTCGTAAACGAATATTTTGAAGTGCATAATCTTTTCCCAATACATTCATAATTAGAGTAGGACTGCTTCTCACTACACCATCATAAAACTGTTGGTTTAAGGAACGAGGTAATTGGGACGCATATTGGTCATAATATTGAAGAATATACTCCATGTATCGGTCGTTGTGATACCAAACGGTTTGTGGTTTTATATAAAAATCGTATTTCTCGTATTTATTTCGGTTTCCCTTAAAAGCTAAATTATCCAAACTCGCAATGGCAAACGTGACATAAGTTCTAAAATAATCACTTGTATCTGCTATGTAATTATCCGATATGTATGTTTTAAACCCCTCCAATTCCTTGGCGAAATCTCCTGAGTTTCGTGTTTTTTGGTTGTAATTCTTTTGAAGAAAGTTGAGTAATTCATCTTCAAAAGTGAGTATACTAAAATTAACATCAGTACTATCTAATCCTAAAAAGAAAAAATCAACTTCTGTTCCATCCGGATGATAAGGTTTGTAGCTACTTTTTTCTTGGACAACTAAATCATAAGTCGCTTTGGGTTGCACATACAGTTGAAAATAATTCTTTCCTGCGCGTACATCTACTTTTTTGATTTCATCTATAAACAAAGAGACTTCAAAGGTGCTATCTGCTTTAACAGTTGTTTCTGCCGATTTGGTTCGTGTATAAGTTAAGTAGTCATCTATTTCATAAATGGCAATTTTTTTTCCAACATACGTAGGAGCAAAGCCTTGGATAGTAACAATCTCTTGACTGAAAGTTACTCCAACGAATAAAAAACAACTAAAAATGAAACGAGCTATTTGCATAAATCAAGTTTGTTCAACAATCGTGCCTCTTTACATTAAACGAGAATATGGCCATTGGTTACAAACAAATCTATTTCACCACCACTTTTGAATATTTCTCTGACGATAGAGCTATTAATGGCTGTATATTCAGGAACCGTCATAAAAAACACACTTTCTATACCGCTAATTTCATGATTCATTTGCGCTATAGAACGCTCGTAGCCAAAATCTTTAGAGTCCCTTAAACCTCTAACGATATACTGTGCTCCAATTTCTTTACAAAATGTGACCGTTAAACCAGAAAACTCCTGAACAGAAACCTTATCGTGATTTTCAAAAATAGAGGCAATATGATTCTTTCGTTTCTCGATATCAAATAAATATTTTTTCGATGTATTTTGACCTATGCCTATCACTACTTTATCAAATAAATTCAAGGCTTTTTCAACCACACATTCATGTCCTTTGGTAAATGGGTCAAACGACCCAGGAAATACAGCTATTTTTTCCATAAGTTAATCTTTATTTGTAAAAAAACTAAAACTCACTCCTCCATATGATTTTGTTTCATCGTAACCAGTAAGATCAGACAAATCAGTTCGTTTACTATGTTCTATAATCAATAAACCACCTTCATCGAGTAATTCACGTTGAAATACTACATCTACAATTTCATCGTATTTCTTAAAATCAAAGGGAGGGTCTGCAAAAATTATATCGTAACTATTTTCATTTTTCTGTAAAAAAGTAATTACTTCACCTTTTACAACAGTTAAATCATCTTCAATATTATACTTTTTTGCTTGTTCTTTGATAAACCGTACACATTTAAAGTTTTGTTCTACTAGGGTAATCCGACCCACTTCACGAGAAGCAAATTCAAAAGAAATGCTTCCTGTACCAGCGAACAAATCTAACACATCCAAATCATACAACGACAAGCGATGACCTAACACATTAAACAAAGCTTCTTTAGCAAAATCTGTAGTTGGACGAGAGAGGAAGCTCTTAGGAGGTTGAAACCTTACACTCTTTAATTTGCCACTTATTATGCGCATTTCAATTGATTTAGTGAAGAAAATAAAGAGCCTTCAATGATCTTGAGGTATTCCAGCTGTACTTGTTTCTTCAGTACCTGAATACAGCCTTCTACATTCTTTCTTGATTTTTCAGACGAATTCAAAAAAAGCAATTCTCCTTTTTCATCTTTAAATCCAAGTTGCTCTATTGCATTTAATAAATAATAGACAATATCCTCAGAAGACTGGTATTCAAAGTTATTACAAAACTTCAATTCATTATGACGCATCATTGCGATAGTAATAGACTCATCGTAACATATTACATTTATGGTCAATTGGAAACTTGGTTTTTGTGACAAGGCGCGAAGCAGCACCGTTGTATCATGATAAATAGCTATTCGAGGGTATCGAATAATAAAGATGGACTTCACCCAATCTGGGATTTCATAAATACAAACAACATCTAGTTCCGGTAAACGGTTGTAATCAATCGTTGACGTTTCAATTTTATCTCCTACCACGAACTTCATTAACTCCTTCTTATCCGAAGATTGAAAAAGGCGCATTGGAACTAAAAAAGAGTTGTTTGAAAACCAAGCCAAGGAGTACTCATCGTACTCTTCGCTCCAATTCAAATTATTCAAGAATGCTTTTAATTCGTCCTTGATTTCTAACTCCAAAGATGAAGAAAAATAATACGAAGCATCTCGCACTACTTCTTGAGTAGAATGAAGAACCTCAGCAACATGTACTGAGGTTCTTGTTATTAAAAATGTAAGATGTTTTTTACTCACTGCAAAATCATTATTCCCATGAAGCTTTATCCGAATTTGATTTTAAGCTACCAAAACCAATAATTTGACGTTTACTGCTTTCATACAATGCTATAGGTTCTAAGCCTTCCACACGAATAGTAGGAATTGTATCCGATGCATAAGGAACACTATCTCTTGTTTCAATTACCCACTCTTCTCGAGGGTCTGTCATTGGGATATAACGAAGATCATTTATGTCAAAATTATTAATCCCTAATTTTTGCATTTCCTTAATGCGTGAAATTGAACCTAAAAACTCTTCCTTGTAAGGTTTCACCACCGTATCTCTTTTAAAACCTACCAATTCTGGGTTGTTCGTTGGATTCCCTAAACTTGCCAGAAATGCAGCTTCTTGTTCATTCATATTTCTATCCATTGCACGATTATCGTTGTAGATAATTTTAACTTCCTCTCGTGTTAAACGAATCGTAGGAACAGACTTTTCAGCTTCAATAATTTCCACTTCACCGTTGTTGAAAAAGTCAATCAACTCCTCCCAATCTGCTGCAAATCGACCATGTGTTTTACGGTGAGCTCTTTGTATATCTCTGATTTGAGTTAAGCTGAAACGTACTAACGTTTCTGACTTCGCACGTGCTTCATTGTGAGCGATTGTTCTTTGTACCGATTGATACGCACTAGCTCCGATAAAAATAGTCGCAACAATACAAACTACACCAATTACCATAACCACACCTCTTTTGAGGACACCAGCACTAAACAAAACCGCTAAAGCTCCCCCAACAAATAAGTTGAAAGACGCAATTAAATACAATGCACTCTGCTCTGTATTAAAACCTACAAATAGCATTATTAATCCAAAAACAGCAATTAATACAGAAACAAGGTATCTATTGACAAGTACAGAAATTTGATTATTCATTTTTTTCTAACTATTTTTCTTTATGCTTACAAAACTACAATTTTTTTAGTACTACTCATTTTCAATCAATATATTTTTTGCATTAATTAATCAACAACTCCTACATTATACAAATTTGACTATCTATGAAATGAGTGAAAGTAGAATGAATCTGAATATCGGGTTCTCGATAAAATACTGACTCTCCATTACATTTCGGTCAGTATCACCCGAACACCTCATAATAGCATCTTAAAGATTGTATTCATGAAACAAAACTGATTAGGAGTTCGCGGTGTGCCACGAGGCCTTGAGTTCTGTCGAAGGGAAGCTTGTCGAGTTAAGTGTTTTTAACGAAACGCAGTGTAGTTAAAATTGTGGTGCTTCGAGCATAGTCGGGAAGTATCAGCTTGTCCCGTACCGATAGGTTGGGAAGAACACCAGAATCGTGGCGTAGATATAATTTCTTCAGTATTCGACTCATGACAAACCATTTACCACATAGAAATGAGTTGAAATTGAAAGTAAAAAGTATGAGTTTGCCTTGAGAAAATGGGGTTGATGAAATCGTTCGCTATGAAGTTAGCAAAACAAAAATAGAGCAACCCTCACAGTTGCTCTATTTTATTGTTAATTGTAAACTAAGAAAATTATTGCTTATCCACCACAAGGTGTAAATGGAAAGAGATCTCTGGGTTTACCATTCCATCCTCTGGCTTCTCTGGGTTACCCATAGTCATAGGCATTTGAAGTGCTGAAAAATCAACTGCAAATTCTGCATGCATCATTTTCTTGTCACCATCTTCTTTTAATTCAACCGGAGTAGAAACATTGATATCTGTGCCCATAACGTTGATAGTGAAATCAGCTACACCATCAGCTAAACCGTTCATCATTACACCTACTTTAGCATATTCTTCTACGTTAAAGAAATCATCCGCTTTTAAATGACCTTCTAACTTCGCTTTTTCTTCTGGCTCATCTGCTAAATCAGCATTATTGATTGTGCTCATATCAACGATAAACGTACCTGTGATATTGTCACCCATTACAGTAACTTGTCCTTCTGATACATCAACAGTACCATCGTGATTTTTCACTTCCATCATTTCTCCGTCTTCACCTGGAACAATCCAAGAACCAACCCACTTTAACTGAGTTTCTTCGGCGTTCAGAACATACGTTTCTTCGGTAACTTCAACTACCTCCTCTGCTTCAGTAGTTTCTACCTCTTCAGCACCACCACATGCTGTTAATCCTAGTGCTGCAAATACAGAAGCTGCATAAAATGTTTTTTTCATCATTTTTGATTTTAAGTTATTTATCTAAAACAACAAATATACGAAAATGTTTACCTTGGTAGATAAAATGATTTGAGAATTTGGGATTTGAAGATGTTAGACGGGGAAGGTTTGACGTAGTGAATTTATCATCACCAAAGTATTTTTGCTGATTATTGAATAATCTTATTATTTTCGTGCTGTACAATAAGTAAGACAAGATACAATGTCAAAAGAACTTGAAAAATATAACCGGAGAAGCTTACAAACGGGCTACATTTCTGTAGTTGTTGGTATTTCACTTGTCCTACTTATGCTCGGCTTAGTGATTGGGGCTTATTTTGGGCTTGAAAATTTACAAAACTCGGCCAAAGAGAATATCGAAATAGATTTGTTCTTTGTTCCAGGAGTTAATGAGGCAGACATTAAATTAATTGAGCAAGAATTAAAATCTTGGGAGGAAATCAAAAGCGTTTGGTTTGTTTCTCCAGAGAGAGCCTTAGAAGTTTTTATCGAAAATGAAAACGAAATTGCCGAAATACATGCCATTTTTGATGGTAAAAGCCCTTTTCCACCGTCTATTACTTTTCATCCAGTTAGTGCTCATGCAAACAAACAAAGCTTAACCAACTTAAAAGAGAAGCTATTATCTAACTACTCCATGCAACTTACGGAAGTAGCCTACGATGAAAATAGAATAAATGAGGTCAACCTCGGATTTCTGCAATGGATTTATTTATTTGTGGCAATCGGTATTCTATTGACTATTATTGCCTTTGCAATGATTAACAACACCATTCGACTTGCTTTATATTCAAAAAGATTTATCATTAAAACCATGCAGTTAGTTGGAGCAACTTCTGGCTTTATCCGCAAGCCTTTTCTTTGGAATGCTATTGCTCAGGGATTTATATCTAGCATAATCGGTATGGCACTTTTAGTTGGTGTATTTTATGCTTTGAACAGCTACGTTGATTTATTGTACATCACGTATGATCTTGAAACATTCCTCGTTTTATTTGCAAGTTTAGTGGGGATTGGCATTTTAATCAGTTTGTTATCCACATGGTTTGCACTTAATAAATACTTGAGAAAAAGGTTAGACGACCTTTATTAATAGCGAAAACATAAATTATTACTATTTTAGCCGCATGAAGAAAGAAGAAAATAATGTAAAACATAGTTTTGTTTTTGACTCCTCCAATTACAAGCTGTTACTTATTGGTCTAGCAGTAAACATAATTGGGTTTCTATTAATGATTGGTGGAGCTGCGGATTCTCCTGATGAGTTTAATGCCGAAGAATTATTTTCACACCGACGCATCACTGTTGCGCCAATAGTGATTGTTTTGGGCTACCTAATTATTTTCTACAGCATTATTAAAAAGCCGAGTAAAAAGGACTAATACATTTTTTAATCGTAGTTTAAGTGAAACAACTCGACACGGAATTATTTTTATATTTCAATCAATATGGTTCCGAAAAATGGGATTTGATTTGGACCTTATTGACCGATAAATACCTTGCTCTTCCGTTGTTTGGACTATTATTGCTTTTTATTCTTTTTAAATACGCTTTTAAATCTGCTTTTATTGTTGGAGTTGTTATGGTTGGATTAATTGGAACGACCGATTTATTTGCTACTATAGTAAAAAAGTCAGTAGATCGACCACGACCTTGCAGTGTGCGCTCCCCGATCCAACACGAAGTAAGAGTAGTAAGTGACGGCGTATTCGGAAACCTTACCTTGAAAAACGAAGAAAAGTGCGAAAAATTAAGTTTCTTTTCTTCTCATGCCGCTGTTTCTTTTGCACTAGCGCTCTTTTTCGGATTGCTATTAAAAATGAGGTCTCCATTCTGGCTATATGGTTTATTGATTTGGGCGACGTTGGTCAGTATCAGCAGAATCTACCTAGGCTTTCATTACCCGAGTGATATTTTAGTCGGAGCTATTGTTGGTGCTCTTTTCGGTTGGCTATTTTATGTAATACTTCAAAAAGTAGCGCTGCACTATAAACTTCCATTTTAATGTCTGAACACACAAATTATACTTTTCGCAAAGGAGAAATCATAGTGGTTGACAAACCATTGAATTGGACTTCATTTGATGTGGTAAATAAAATCCGTTGGAAACTACGCAAAAAGTACGACCTTAAACGATTCAAAGTGGGACATGCAGGAACGCTTGACCCTTTGGCCTCGGGATTGTTAATCATTTGCACCGGAAAAAAAACGAAAGAAAGTCAATTCCTTACAGCCGAAGATAAAACCTACACGGGTACATTTTTATTGGGTAAAACCACACCCAGCTACGACTTAGAAACCGTTTACGACAAAGAATATCCTATCGATCACATTACTCCTGAACTTATTGAGGAAGCCGTACAGCAATTTATAGGCACTCAAGAACAGACCCCTCCAATTTTTTCAGCAAAAAAGGTAGATGGAAAAAGAGCCTACGAATCCGCACGAAAAGGGAAAGAAATTGTGTTAAAAACGAACACAATCACCCTTCATGAGTTTACCGTTTCAACCGAAAGATTTCCTGAAATAGATTTCCGCATAACTTGCTCCAAAGGAACGTATATTCGCTCAATTGCCCATGATTTTGGCAAAGCATTAAACTGCGGGGCGACATTAATTGCTTTACGCAGAATACGTTCAGGAGATTTCGATATTACCGAAGCCAAAAGCGTCGAAGATTGGCTTGACATTATTGAGACCACTGAAATAACAGATCATCAAGATCTAGGTACTTAAGCTGAATAA